>JAYSTZ010000569.1:0-7417 GCA_043719365.1 Verrucomicrobiaceae bacterium
CACAGCAATCGCGGGGTCGATGACAAAAGTCGTCGTCGTCCCGTAGTTTCTCGCCGCTGTCGCCACAGCCGTCCGGGGAACCACAGTATTCGGCGTGCCGAGCCCGGAGCGCGCGACTTCAACGCCGTTGATGTAAGCGACGAACGAGTCGTCGAAATCCATCAGTAATTGCAGAGGCGTCGTATCCGCAGCCTGCGCCGCGTCCGCATTAAAAATGATGCGTGTGTAAATCGACGGCGTGATTCCCACGACCCCGCTCACCGTGGTCCCGAGGCCGGCGATTCCTTGTCCGTGCGGCCCTGTGCCCGTTGTCCACGCGGCATCCGAATACGCCAGCCGTCCCCACGGCACCGAGAGCCGCCCGGCAAATAGAAGCGCCGGATCGTAGAGCCCGCCAGCCGGTTCCACCACGCCGGGGAAAAACTTCCATGGGTCCGTGCTGTTGATCAGCGTCACCGGCGATGCGCCGCCGATTTGTAGCACGCCGCTGAAAAGGAAATTCGAGTTGATGGAGCTCCCGTTCAACGCGTGGACCGCAATCACGTTTGTCCCCGCCACGAGCCGCGTGTTCGCCGGACCAAGGTTCACCGTCTCCAGATACTTCGTCGTGTCCGCGGTCGTGGAGTTCAAATCAGGGTCGTAAGCGTGCTGATCGTGATATTGAAACTGACCCGCCGGCCCCGCCCAACGCCGGGCGATTTCCACGCCGTTTACGTAAACGATAAAGCCGTCGTTGTATTCGACATTGAGTTCCAGATTCCCGGTCTTCGCGGCATCGCCCGCGCTCACCGTGATGGTCTTGCGCAGATACAGCGTCGGCGTGAGATACAGCATCTGCGTCTGCGTATTCGTGCCGAAGGTTGGTGCTGCCGGAGTCGTCGTCCCAAAGCCAAAAGGCGCATTGCCCGTCTGCCACCCGCGCGAAGCACTGTCGTCATACGCGTTTTCATAAAACGCGGGACCGCTGCCAAGTCGCGGGATTCCCGCAGGGTGCGGCGCGGACCATTTCAGCACGTGATCGGATGCCGCATGGACGACTTCATTGATCACGACATCCGCCTGTGAACCGGCAATGAAGATGGAGAGGGCTAGGAGAGTAAAGGTGGCTGTTTTGAGCATGTTCGGTGGTGCGGGGCGGAGGGATAAAGTTATTGCCGGGCTGCCGGATTAGTCAACGGACGATCGTGGTATTTTCGTAACGGAAGGTCGCCGCTGCAAAAAAAGGGCGTGGCTCCGAAGAACCACGCCCGATTTAAAGACTCAAGCCAGCCGACTATGCGCGACGGCGACGGCGTGCGAGGACGACCAGTCCCCCGATCATCAGAGCGACGGAGGATGGCTCGGGGACGACGTTATATTTCACGGTCACCGCACCTGCGGTTTGATCAATCCAGTAAACGGAGTCTGAATTGGCGTTGAACGGTGTTTCGTCATTGATACGGGTGGCGGTGAGCGGTCCGCTTCCGAGGTCAAACACGGGGTCGAAGCCAAACAAACTCGTATGCGTGATATCAAACGCATCGCCGCCCAGGGTGATTGCGCCGCCGATGACGCCGAGGCTGAATGTTCCCGTGATTGGCACTCCGAGGAATGTGCCGTCAGGAATTCCCATTCCGCTCAGATCGAGCGTAAGGCCTGGTGTGTTGTCGAACGCTCCGCTGATGTCGAAGGTCTTGTCAGTGTCGAGCTTGAGGGTGGATGCCGCGTCGGCTGTGGTGAGCGGACCATTGATGTCGATGAGTCCGGCGTTGCTGCGGCTGAGGGTTCCTGCGCCGAAGTTGAAGGTGCCGTTGCTGGTGTCGATCCCACCGTTCACGTTCACCCGTCCGCCAGCGATGGCGAAGGTCCCGCCTGCGCCGCCTTGAACATCGAGATTGCCATTCACCGTCAAGGTTCCGCCCGTCACAGCCACGGTTCCGGGACCGCCCTCTCCGATGCGGAGTCCTCCCGCTCCTACGATGAGGTTTGCAGTATCCGAGATGTTGAGGTTGCCGGTTCCTCCGCCGCTCCAGCCGACGCTGATTGCATCCGTGGACGCTGTTCCGCCTGCCATGTTCCATGTTCCCTGGCCGCCGGCGTTTTCGCCGAGGCGAACTTCGCCTGCTCCGGCGGTGTTAAATGTGCCGCCGAGCTGGTTGATGGAGCCGATTCCACTGAGCGAGCCGACCACGAGGTGATTCGCACCCGTTTTAATGAGGCTGCCGGTGTCGCTGATGTTTATGACCCCGGTCGCGTTCTGGCGGCCGACTGCGATCCAGTTGTTCGCCGACACTGTGCCGGCGGAGATGTTCATCGTGGCGTTGCCATTTGCTGCCTGTCCGACCCAGAGTTCCCCGTTCACGGCGAGTGAGCCGCCTCCGACGTTTGCATATGCGGCATTCGGCCCGCCATTTCCGAAAACTGCGTTTCCATTCACGTTCACGGTCCCGCCCGTTTGATTGTATGTGCCAAATCCGGTACCGCCGACTTGAAGCCCGCCGCTGATATTCACGAGCGCGCTGTTCGCGACGGTGAACAAGCCGGTCCCGGTCCCTGCTGACTGGTTGGCAGGCGCACCGACATTGATGCCACCATTATCAACGGTGAGCATGGCGGTTCCCCGGGCGATGAGGGTTCCGTTACCGGTTGGGTTGACGCCGAGAGAAATGGCCTGATTCGCCGTGACGGTGCCGCCAGAGATATCAACTGTTCCGGGGCTGTTGATGCCGACCCGCATTTCACGGTTGTAAACGGTGCCGGCTGTGACGTTCAGCGTTCCATTTCCGCCGGTAGCCATGCCGATTTGTGTCCAGCCACTCGTCGTAATGAGCGAGCCGCCGTTGACATTGACCGTGCCGGTTCCAGCGTTGCCGATATGGAGGTCGTAACTCGAAGTGACCGACGACATGCCATTGATGTTGACGGTGCCGGTTGTGTTGGACTCGTTGCCGACGAGCAATTCACGAATGCGAGCAACGGAGCTGTCATTAAGCGTCCACGTTCCTTGCGAACCGCCCCTGCGTCCGATGACGATGTTGCCTTTGTTGGTCCCGCGAGCGGACGTATCCACTACAGACTGATCATTCAGGATTGAGCTTCCGGACATCGTGTAGGTGCCCACGCCACTCTCGCCGACGGAGAGCCAGTCGGTGTGGTTCTGGTTCAGCGTTCCGGCGGTTTGTGTGATGGTTCCTGTCGAGCCGCCGTTCGTGGCGATCGAGGTCCATTGATTCGAGTCCAGACGTCCGCCGGAGAGGTTGATATTGCCGACCGCGCCGTTGTTGCGCCCGACCCAGATGTCGAATGCCGAGCTTGTTCCGCTGCTGATATTCAGAGTTCCTGCACCGTTCTCACCGATGTAGAAGCCGGTCTCAGTCGCTGGTGCCGTCTGGGTGAATGTGCCGCCGCTGATGGTCGCCGACGCACCATCGTTGACGGTCAATCGTGTTCCGTAAGAAACCGCGCCAGAGCTCGTGAGCGTTCCGCCAGTGCCGACGGTGATTGCTCCCGGCGTCGTTGTCGTGCTCGCTGCGCCGAGATTCGTTGTGTTGTTCACGTCGATGTTCGACGTGCCGACAATCGAGCCGTTGTTATTGAAGGTGCCGACGTTCAAATCGGTGAAGCCGGTGTAGGTCGATGTGCCGGTATGGGTGACGACACTCGCTGCGTCTTGCGAGATGGAGCCTCCGCCGCTGATGTTGTTTGCCACGGTCACGTTCGCTGTGCTGTTCAGCGAAATGCGAGTGCCAGCCGCGAGCGAGATATTACCGGCAGGGAGCACGCCGCTTGCGCCGCCTGTGCCGACTTGCACAAGTCCGCCTCCGACGATCATTCCGCCTGTGCTGCCCGTGGTGCCGTTGAGTGTGAGCGTTCCGTTTCCGGTCTTCGTGATCGCGCCTGTTCCGGAGATATCGCCCAATTGCAATGCCGTGCCGGTCGCGGTGCTGACGCCCGTAGCGTTTGGCAGCGCGAGCGGAGTGTTGATGAAGTGATTGCCAGTAACAACAGCGATGGAGCCCGCCGCCAGCCCGTTATCGAGCGTGAGCGTTCCTGCTCCTCCGACGGTGTAGGTGTTTGCGTTATCAAACGTGAGCTTGCCGGAGGTCTTGTTGCCGTTGATATCCACGGTCGAAGGCGCGGTGATCGAGCCGACGAAATTTACATCCGCAGTGGCGACATTTGGGGTGATGTTCGGAGTCCAGTTTGTGTTTGTGGACCATAGTCCGCCACCAGCCTGGTTCCACTGGACGAGCACCGCGTCCGCAATGGACATGCGCAGCGTCGTGTCGCCGAGGTTGTTTGCGAGTTGGTAGGATTTGCCGGCGACCGCATTGCCAATCGTGAAGCCGGACGGGCTGCCCGTGACCGTGGTTGCGTAGTCAAACAACGAGTAGGTGCCATTTGTCGAAAACGCGTTCGCCGTGCCGACATCGAACAAATTGACCGTGTATGCTCCTCCAAATGTGATCCCGCCGGACGAAACAATCTGATCGAAAGTCGCGCCGCCCGCGCTAAAGTCGAAGTTCAGCGTCGAGCCGGCTCCGATGGTAACGCTCGCTGCATTGATCGCGCCGACCGCGCCGCCGAGCGGAAGCAACGTGGCCCCCGAGTTCACGCTGAGTCCCGCGCTCGCGAGGTCACCCGCAGCCGTGTTCACCAATTTGCCACCGTTGACATTCAGCGCTCCGGTGAAGCCGGAGAAGCCACCCGCAACCGTGAGCGTGTTTGCGCCGTTCTTCGCGTAAGAACCGGAACCAGTGATAGTGTTGGTGTTGGTCACATCGTCCGAGCGATTCAGGGCGAGTGTGCCCGCTGCGCCGATGTTGGCCGTGCCCGGAAGCGAGCCAGTCGTGCCGCCGTTGCCGATGGAAAGCACTCCGCCATTCACCGTGGTCGCGCCCGCGTAAGTCGGCGCGCCTGTGATGCTCAGCGTTCCGTTCCCGACTTTCGTCAGGCCGCCGGCACCGGCGAGGTTTTGCGTGATGGTGACTGCGTTACTATTGGTATCGAACGTCAGACCGCCCGATTGGACATTGATCTGTGCGTCGCTCAGGTTTTGGAAGTAGCTCGCTTGCGCAGTTCGCGCCTGCAATGTGCCGCCGTTCAGATTTACCTGCCCAGCACCCGCTGGACGGTTGATGAAGTTCGCGGAAACCATACCGCCGTTCAAGTTGAGCGTTCCATTTCCCGTGGCACTTGCTCCGAGGCGAAGGCCATCGCCGCCGGTGATATTTGCAACGCCGGTGCCGCTGACGTTCAACGAGCCGGTGCCTGAGTCGCCGACATTGAAAGTGCCGGCAACCGTATTCAAAGTGCCGCCTGAGAGGTTGTAGATTCCGGTGGAACCCGCCTGCTCACCGAGATTGGTTGCCTGAGCGGATCCATTGAAGTTGGCGATACCACCGGTCTGGTTGATTGTGCCAGTATAAGTGCGCCCGATTGCTGCGTTCCGTGCATTCAACGTGCCGCCACTCAGATTGTAGGTCGCAGTGGACGCCGTACCAGCGTTGTTCTCACGCGTTCCCATCCAAAAGCGACCATTTCCGTCATTGATGCCGTTTCCGACGATGCCGCCCGTTTGGTTCACTACGCCCGTCGAGCCTCCGCCATCATTCACGGTCTCACCGATAATCATCCAAGATGCGGCATTCACCGTTCCAGCCTGAACATTCAGCGTTCCGTTACCCCCGCGACTGCCGATCGAAAAATCGCCGCCGCTCGACAAGGTTCCAGTCGTATTGACTGTGAAAGTGCCCGTCCCTCCACCCGCATCCCGCTGCCCGCCAATATAAAGCTGATTGTTCGCGCGGAAAGAGCCGCCGCCCGTCACTGAAGCGTTGCCCGTCCCGCCCTCGGAGCCGATAATCACCCGGTCAATCGTGTTCGTCCCGGTGCTGGAGGTGCTAAAGGTCCCATTCGAGCCTCCGCCTTTGCCCACATACATCCGGCCTGTGTTGATCACGGATGCGCCGCTCATGTTATAAGTGCCGGTGCCTCCACCGTCCCCAATGAAAGCCCAACCCGCAGAAGCATTCAGAATTCCCGCTGTCTGATTTACCGTCCCTACGCTTCCTCCGCCTCTGCCGATGAGAGGGTCTTGAATCGCGTTCGTATTGCTGGAAATCGTCGCCGTTCCTCCGTTGCTGATGTATGCGAAGTTCCCGCCGCCGCCCGTCGGGACGACCCCGCCAGCCCAGCTCCCAGGGTCAGCCCAATCACCGGATCCGACGTTCCAGTTATAGTCAACGGCGTGAACGGCTGTGGTGCTTGCGACGAGTGCGGAGATGGAGGCGAGTAGGATGGATGGACGGAGTTTCATTTGTTTTCTGTAGGTTTGAGGTCTGAGATGTGTGTCGGGGAGAAAAACCGGGAAACCAGAGATGCTGTCACAATTCTGTTTCACGATTGGCGTATGCATTTCGGTGATTCGCGGAAATCCACAAGTGGAAATTCGTATTTTGACTCCACAAGAATCTATCCAAAATCCACATTTCTCAGGTCGAACCCCCGGAACCTCTCCACGAACTCCTGGAACTACCCGAAGCGCAGTGCCTCAATCGGCGGGATGCGGCTGGCTTTCCAAGCAGGGTAAATCCCGCTCACGATCCCGATGCACACCGCACTGACGAAACTGATGAGCGCGCTGTTCGGATCGATGATCGGCGCATTCGCATCCGGAGTGATCGCAATGAGGATCTGGATGATCCCTTTCGATGCCGCCAGACCCAGCGCGCCGCCGATAACGCCGATGACGGCGCTCTCCACGATAATCTGCACAAAGATATGCCGCCCTTTCGCACCCACGGCCCGCCGCACTCCGATTTCCCGGATGCGCTCTGTGATGCTGGCGAGCATGATATTCATAATCCCGATGCCGCCCACGATAAGGCTGATGCTCGAAATGAGCCCACCGCTCAGCCGCGTATTGCGAATATTCGCATCGATCGTTTGCAGCCAGTCCTCCTTCGTATCGAATGAAAAGTCCTCGATCCCGCGATGGTTGACTTTAATCACCGCGCTCACGTCCTCGATCGTCTCGTGGAACTTATCCACGTCCCCGATTTGAAACGACAGCCCATCCAGCTTGTGAATCGGCCCGTTGTCCTCCGCTTTGGAGCCGGAGCCACTCACAGAGTAACTCTTGAAGTCATAGAACGCTGTATTAAACGGGATCAACACCGCCCGATTTTTACGGTAATAAGGGTCCCAGCCCCGCCGGCCCTTCGAGGAAAAACCGCTGGGGGAAGGCCCCGTAAGCCCCAGTTGCTTGCGTTTTCTATCCTGCTCGCTCTGGTAGAGCTCAAATATCCCGACGACCGTGAAAGGCCGCGAATTCACAAAAATGGTCTCGCCCACCGCGTTAAACTGCGGACGCTCCGGCCACAACTCCTCCACCACCTTCCGACCGATCACGCAGACGTGCGTCGCATTATCGAGA
>JAYSTZ010000570.1:0-7414 GCA_043719365.1 Verrucomicrobiaceae bacterium
CACCCCGAGATCGAGCCGATGATTATCGGCCGCAATTTCCTCGTGAAGATCAACGCCAACATCGGCAACAGCGCCGTCGCTTCATCCATCGAGGAGGAAGTCGAGAAGATGCGCTGGGCGACCAAGTGGGGCGCGGACACCGTGATGGACTTGAGCACCGGCAAAAACATCCACGCCACCCGCGAGTGGATTCTCCGCAACTCGCCCGTGCCCATCGGCACCGTGCCGATTTATCAAGCGCTGGAAAAAGTGAACGGCAAAGCCGAAGACCTCACGTGGGAGATTTTCCGCGACACGCTCATCGAGCAGGCCGAGCAGGGCGTCGATTACTTCACCATCCACGCCGGAGTGCTCCTGCGCTTTGTCCCGTGGACCGCGTCGCGCATGACGGGCATCGTCAGCCGCGGCGGCAGCATCATGGCCAAATGGTGCCTCGCGCATCACAAAGAAAACTTCCTCTACACGCATTGGGACGACATTTGCGACATCATGGCCGCATACGACGTGTCCTTTAGCATCGGCGACGGACTCCGCCCCGGCAGCATCGCCGACGCAAACGACCGCGCGCAATTTGGCGAACTCGAAGTGCAGGGGGAACTCACCAAACGCGCATGGGCACGCGGCGTACAAGTGATGAACGAAGGCCCCGGCCACGTCCCGATGCACATGATCGAAGAGAACATGGCCAAGCAACTTGAGTGGTGCCACGAAGCGCCATTTTACACGCTCGGGCCTTTGACGACGGACATCGCGCCCGGCTACGACCACATCACCAGCGGCATCGGCGCAGCGATGATCGGCTGGTACGGCTGCGCGATGCTCTGCTACGTGACGCCGAAAGAACACCTCGGCCTGCCCAACAAAAAGGACGTGAAAGACGGCGTCATCACGTACAAAATCGCTGCCCACGCCGCCGACCTCGCCAAAGGCCACCCCGGCGCGCAATACCGCGACAACGCGCTGAGCAAAGCGCGCTTCGAATTCCGCTGGGAAGATCAATTCAACCTCGGCCTCGACCCCGTCACCGCCCGCGAATTCCACGACGAAACGCTCCCGCAGGAAGGCGCAAAAAGCGCGCACTTCTGCTCCATGTGCGGCCCGCATTTCTGCTCGATGAAAATCACCGAAGACGTCCGCAAATACGCCGCCGAACAGCAAATCTCCGAAGACGAAGCCCTAGCCGCAGGCATGGCGGAAAAGAGCAAAGAGTTCGCCGATAAAGGCAGCGAGCTTTACGCGAAGGCGTAATCGTCTTATCCTAAAACTATGAACGCCAGCGACATCATCACTGTGAATCCCGAGATTCTCGGAGGAACCCCTGTTTTCAAAGGCACGCGAGTGCCCGTTGCAACGTTGTTTCAGTATTTGGAATCAGACTACTCGCTTGACGAATTCGTGGAGTGTTTCCCCACAGTTTCGCGAGAGATGGCAGTGAACGTCTTGGAGCGTTCCGAGTCCGCTCTCCTCGCTCCGGCATGAAGATACTTCTGGATGAATGCGTGCCTTGGCCGATGCGCAAAATTCTTGCCGGACACACATGCACGACTGCTCAAAAACGAGGATGGGATGCGATTACCAACGGCGAGCTCATCAAACTTGCGGAGACAGAATTCGATTTGTTCGTCACCTGCGACCAAAACATCCGCTATCAGCAAAACCTCACGAACCGAAAAATCGCCATTCTGGAACTGGGGAACAACGAGCTGCGCCGAATCATTGCCGCAGCGGCTGAAATCTGCGACGCCATCGCAAATATCCCACCCGGCGGCTATATCCACATTGAGATTCCCCGGATTCCAAAGCCATGACTGACACCTCCCCTGAAATCGCCGAACTGATCCGCGCACGCTTGATGGCACTCACCGGAGCGCAGCGCATGCGCATGGGTTCGGAGATGTTCGACGCCGCCCGGCGAATGGTCATCGCTTCCCTTCCGAAAAACCTGCCCGCAGACGAGTTCAGTCGATTGCTATTTCAGCGGATCTACGGCGAGCCGCTGCCGGGAACCGGCGACCCGCTGAGTCGCTCGAACTGAACAATCATGCCGAAACAACCAGCAACGATCTACGTCATCGCCGGTTGCAACGGCTCAGGCAACGTAAGAAGTTGGACTCAGATTACTCTGGACAGGGCGAATAACGGCTTCATACGTTCCAGCAGTTCTGATCATTCGATTGAAAACAGCCAAACATCAAGCACAGCCCTCGGTCCGTCCCACTCTAAGGGCGGTAGATTTTTTTTGTGGAGCTGGCGGCATGAGCTACGGGTTGATGAAGGCGGGCATAGACGTTCTTGCAGGACTCGACCTTGATCCAACCTGCCAACCCACCTACGAGCACAATATCGAAGGGGCTCAATTTTTGGCAAGAGATGTCACTAAACTCGGTGCCAAAGAGTTGGCTTCGGCACTGGGCCTCCAGCCGAATGACGACTCATTGCTACTCACGGGGTGCAGTCCTTGCCAGTTCTGGAGCAAGGTCAACACTGATAGAACCAAGTCACGACAGTCTGCCTTTCTCTTGGAGGAGTTTGCACGCTTTGTGGATGAACTTAGGCCAGGGTGGCTGGTGGTTGAGAATGTGCCAGGTATCGTGAACAAGCAAGGCTCTGCCCTTCCTGGCTTTCTCAAGACTCTCGCCCAATCCGGCTATACCTACGCGCACTCGGTCGTTAATCTCAGCCACTTCGGCATTCCGCAAACAAGACAAAGGTTCGTTCTAATTGCGAATCGTCTGGGCATCTCAAGTGATTTGCCAACATCCTCAAGAGCTGCTCCCACGACAGTTCGCGCCTGCATTGGAAAGGTGAACGGTTTTGCGCCCATCAAAGCGGGCCACAAAGACGAGACGAGCTTCATGCATACGGCCAGCGGCCTGTCGCCGATCAATTTGTCCCGTATCAAGAAGACACCGAGGGACGGTGGGAAGAGAGCCGCTTGGAACGACGATGCCAAACTCAGTGTGAGCGCCTATCAGGGGCGGGAGACCCAATTTTCCGATGTCTATTCACGAATGTCATGGGACAAGCCCGCGCCCACGATCACCACTCGGTTCAACAGTTTCTCGAACGGAAGATTCGGTCATCCCGAAGAGCACCGAGCGATTTCGCTGCGTGAAGGAGCAACACTCCAGACCTTTCCCAAGAGCTATCGCTTCTTCGGATCCATGCCTGTTGTAGCACGGCAGATTGGCAATGCAGTTCCGCCTGCATTTGCCAAGCTAATCGGTCAGCACATTCTCAAGCAACATCGAAACGCACTTGGACATGGCTGACTTGACCAACAAATCGCTGTCGGATCTTGTGTCGATTCTCGAGCGGCAGCACGCCGCGCGCAAGTTTCCTGCCTTCATCGATTTTCTTCGGCTCCACTCGTTCAAGAACATCGCAGATCAGACCAGCATAAACTTTGGATTCCCGGTGACAGCTATGATCGGTGCCAATGGATGCGGGAAGAGTTCGGTGCTCCAGGCATTGTATGGTTGTCCCGAGGGATTCAGTTTGGGGCGATATTGGTTCTCGACCAAACTTGATCCCATCAGCGATGAGAGTGAATCGCGGCCCTACGTCGTGTATGGCTATCGCAGTGAAGCTGGCGAAGACCGCGAAGTTGTTAAGACCAGAATTAAGTGGGATAAGCAAGATGGAGCTTCTCAGAATCTAGACTACTGGGAGCCAAGTCGGCCCATCAAAAAACTTGGCATGAAGCTCCTGCCTGGTAAGGCCAGACATCCTGCGATCACAAAAAACGTGATGGTGATCGACTTCCGCTATCAACTCAGCGCCTTTGATCGCTACTTTTATCTTGAAGAGGTGGAACCTTATCATGCGAAGAAGCGTCGTTCCCAACAAGATGTCATCAGGCTTCGCTCTGAAGCCATCTTGCAGGCACTCGACGGAGATGTGCATCCTCGTCGAGCAGAACCAGTTCACCAATTGACTGCGGACCAGTGTAGCACGATTTCACGGATTCTTGGTAAACGATATCAATCAGGTAAAGTCCTTCACCATCGCTTCCACGGTTTTTGGGCAAACACTGTCGTATTTGAGTCTGAGTCCGTCACTAATCCCCTTCGCTATACTGAGGCAAACGCAGGAAGCGGCGAAGTCGCCGTTACGCTCATGGTGCATAAGCTGAGCCAAGCCAAATCAGGGACCTTAGTGTTGCTTGATGAGCCTGAGTATTCACTTCATCCTGGAGCCCAGCGGGAGGTGTTGAGGTATCTGCTCCAGCAGTGTGTCGAGAAGCAACTTCAAGTCGTTTTCACTACCCACGCGCCAGCCATGGTTGAGGGCTTGCCGACAGCTGCGATCAAAGTCTTCGAGCAGGAGTCGTTGACCGACAAATTCGTGGTCTGCCAAGATAGAAACGTCGATGAGGCATTTCTTTCGATTGGGCAGCGCACGCTCGCCCGCGCTACCATACGAGTTGAGGATGCGCTCGCGAAGGAGCTTCTCGAAGAGGTTTTGAGGCGCATGGCCAAGAACAATTCAATACCTCCTGACTTCATCAGCCTGGTGGATATCAAGTATTTCCCAGGCGGCGTCGGGAGTATGAAGCAAGACGCCGCTCAATATTCGAGATATGGACGTTTCGACATCTTTACCGTGCTTGATGGAACTGAGAGGCCAACCTCATCTGTCGATCTGAAATCCATCACTATGGCGGAGAGGACGCCGGAAGCCCTGTCCAGCAAGCTAAAGGACCTCACGAAGGAGAAGATCATTTTCGCCATCGACGGCGGGGCCAACGGAGGACGCTCGGATCAGCTTGTTCCGGCGATCGAACGCTATATCGAGTATTGGAATCACCGGGTCCGGTTTCTCCCGTTCAACGCGCCTGAGGCAGAAATCTGGAGCGACCCGCTTGCAAGGAGCGAGTTAGACGATGTTTTGGAGCCGTCCGATGCAGCAGCTCACTTGAAGGCATTGGCGTCGTTAGGTGCAAAGGAACGCTTCGCCTACCTCGCCAATGTTGTTTCAAACAGGAACAAGGGCGAGCATATCATTGCACTCCAAACCAAGTTCCTGAAGCATTGGCTCAAGGGCAACCCGTCGTCCTTGGCCGCTATCGAAAACTTACTTCTCGAAATACGGAGTGAGTTCAGCCAAAAACAACAGCCGTAGGCCGCCATTCAATTCGAAATTTGATTCTTGCACAGTCACTCCACTGCCACCGCGTTCCTCTCTTTGAAGTCGGCGGACAAAATCGAGTATTCGGGAAGCTGGCCTTGGCGGGCTTGAGAACCTTTAGCTATTGACGAGGTCGGCGCGGTCGAGGCGGATGACTACGGCGCCGAGGTCGAGGGCGAGTTCGCCGGGGGATGAGGTGGGCGGGGGGGATTTTGTAGAGGCCGTAGTCGCGCTTGAGGATGCCGCAGCGGTGGAGGACGACGCAGTGCTTGGAGATGTTCGTGGCGGGGACTTTGAGGCGTTTGCCAATCTCGATGGCGGGCAGGGCTTCGCCTTTGAAGAGTTCGTCGAGGATGCGCCAGCGGGTTTTGTCGGAGATGGCGGTGATGAGGTTTTACCCGCCGAGCAATTTACATCGTGAAACCCAAGCCTTTCCCTTGCCCGTTTTTCGCATTTCGTGTATTTTTCGTTCATGCCAACAAAGACAATAACCTTGGAGCTCGATGCCTACGAGAAGCTTCGGAAGGTCAAACGCGGAGGCGAATCCTTCACTGAAGTCGTGCGCCGGGCGGTCTGGGTGGATGCTCCGGCAACTGGAGAGGCTCTGCGCGGCTATTTTCACAACGGCGGCAGTGGCGTCAGCGGCAAGTATTTGGACGCCGTGGAAGAGGCTGCGAAGCATGACCCCATTCCCGATGATCCATGGGCCTGATTCTCGATACGAATTTCATTATTGTCGCGGAACGTGAAGCCAGGCGGGGCATCACGACCACGATTGACCGATTCTTTGAACGCAGGGCGGCGGAGAGTTTTTACATCACTTTCACCGTGGCTGGGGAACTAGCGTGCGGGCGGTCCGCGAGCCCGAAGAGAGACTGGGAGCGGCTGTGTCGCCCCTACCCGATCCTCCCTTGGTCCAGCGATGTCTCGTGGCAATATGGCGAGATTTATCGGGAACTCGCTTCAAGCGGAAAACTTATTGGAGCCAACGACATGTGGATTGCTGCGACCGCGTTGGTGCACGGCATGGGAGTTGTCACGAACAATGTGGAAGAGCTCAGACGTGTGCCCTATCTGATGGTGGTGTCGTACTGATACCATCTGCCCGAAATAAAGAGATGGCCGCAGCGAACGGGAGTGGGGCCTTCATAGCCCCGTGACCACGGTAGTGGCACGCGTGGGTTGCCGCTATCGCGGCAAACAGGGCTATGAAAGCCCCGCTCCCATTCGCATTTTACCGCCACATCACGCTCGGAAACTTCTTCGCGACAGCTTGCCGGTGCTTGGGCCATTCGCGGGTTTGGAAGGTGGGCCAGTCTTTGGTGGTGGCTAGGCGTTTGCCGTCGGGGGTGCAGACGGTGAGCAGAATGGGGAGTCGGCCTTCGCAGAGCTTCGGGTGTTCTTGGAGCGCGAAGCATTCTTGCAGTTTCACTTGGGCTTCGGGGGTGTCGTTGACATAGCTGATTTTGATGGTGCCGCCGCCGGGCCACGGAATGGAGGGCGGGAGTAGCTCGTCTAGCCAACTGACTTGGCCTTTTTCTAAATGCTGCTGGAAGGCGAGGAGGAGCGGCGCACCTTGGGCTTCTTTGACGTGGGTGAGACCGGTGAAGGCGCGGGCGAGGCTGGCGGTGATGGCGGCTTTGTCGATGGGGACGAATTCGAGTTCGGGCATTGTCGCGTGGACGAGATTTACGCGGGCGATGAACTGTTTTACGCGATGATCCATGAGCGGGAGATCGAAGGCTCTGGCGCTGTGGGCTTCGGCGAGGCAGCGTCCGCTGGCTACCGGGTCGAGGTCGCGCTGCTGTGGCTTTTGCTCAATAACAAGATCGCGGTAGCGCACGAGTTTCATCGCGGCGGCGCGTTTGTTTTTGGCATCGAAGAGATGCGCCAAAGTGGTGCTGAGGTGTTGTGGAAACATCTCGGCGATCCACGCGGGCTGCACGGCGGTGGCGAGGCTGAGCAGGGTCTGGCCGGAGGGCGTTTCGCGGAGATTTGCGGTAACGAAAAATGCGGCGTCTTGCACGACGCTTTCGCGGACGAGCTGGCCTGTGCGTTGGTCGGTGAGGTCGCAGGCGGGCTTGCCGGGGTCGCGGCGTTTGGCGAGTTGATCGATGAAGCCGGCCATGATGCAGCGCAGCAGGGCGTCGCTGGAATGCTTGGCGGTAGAAACATCGAGTCGCTGCTGTTGGGCAGCGTGCAGGATTTGCTGGAAGGTCTGCTCCACTTGGCGGGCGACTTGGGCGTTGATGCCGTAGCTACGGCATCGCTCGAAGCTGAAACC
>JAYSTZ010000058.1:0-2077 GCA_043719365.1 Verrucomicrobiaceae bacterium
CGATGCCTACGATCGCGATTTCGCGCTGAGCCTGCTCTCGCAGGAACAGGATGCGCTTTACGAAATCGAAGAGGCGCTGAAGCGCATCGAACTCGGCACCTACGGAAACTGCGAGATGAGCGGCAAGCCCATCGCCCACGCCCGGCTGGAAGCGATTCCTTTCACCCGCTACACCGTCGAGTGCCAGTCGCAGCTCGAAAAGCAGAACAAACATTTTAACATCAGAAAACCAGTGACCTCGCTCTTCGGACTGACCGACGATGAGCCCGGTGAAGCCGAGGAAGAAGAACCGGCCACCGACAACAAAGAATAACCAACCCATTTTATGGCCCAGGAATTTATCATTCTCGAATGCACCGAGGCGAAAGCCGCCGGAGTCCCCGTCTCGCGCTACATCTCGACGCGCAACAAGAAGAGCCCGAACACTCCGAACCGGCTCGAAAAGAAAAAATACAACCCGAACCTCAAGCGCCACACGCTTCACCGGGAAACGAAGTAACCAGCCACGCCTTTCATCATGCAGCCGAAAACTCCACAACGCCGTTCCAACTTCCGCCGGGCCAATCGCACGATGCCGCGGCGTCGCATCGACATCGCGCTCGAAGCGATTGACTACAAGAATCCTGACATCCTCAAGCGCTTCATCACGGAGAGCGGAAAGATTCTCCCGCGTCGCATGACGGGGATGCCTGCGCATTTCCATCGCAAGATCACCCGCGAGATCAAAAAGTCCCGGCAAGTCCTCTTGATGGCCTAAACGGTCGCCCGAATTCTTTAAAAGGCCGCTTCCGTGAGGGAGCGGCCTTTTTGTTTCAGGTATGCAGGTTCGCAAAATATGACAATCCGTTGAGTTGACGGATCGCTTTCACCGCACTAGAAAACGCCCTCGCAAAATGAATCACTCCACCAAAGCTACCAAACGCGCCCACACGAGCATTTGCTCGATGGCAGCTCGTTTTGTCGTCTGGGCCAAGACCCAGAGCGGTGGACTGAGATTCTGATTTCCCCAAAAATCTTTCCTCAACAAACCCACCGCTGGCTAACGGCGGTGGGCTTTTTGTTTCCCGTCATTGGCCTCGGTAAAACCAAACCGAACCACATGAACCCATACCACGACCACGCGCCGCCGGCCGACCCCGGAGAGCGGCATCCCATCACCTTGCTGAGCAATCTTTACCTAGAAATCGGCCTGCCGCTCCACGAGGCAGCGCAGTCTGCCATCGCCGATTTCGAACAGATCTTCGACGGAGCCGAAGCCGGCCTTTACGCCATATGAGCGCCAGGATGCGTGAGCCTGCGCTTGCAGGATCGGCCGTGCCAGCGAGCGAGACGCCGCCGGTCTGGCTCGTCATCACCGCGTTCGCTGCCGTCTATATTTTGTGGGGCTCCACATATCTCGGCATCCGCGTCGCCATCGGATCCATCCCGCCGATGCTCATGGCGGGCACGCGATTCTTCATCGCCGGGGTTCTCCTCTACGGATTCATGAGAATGAGCGGCGCGCCTCGTCCGCGACTCATCCACTGGAGAAACGCCGCCGTCGTTGGCGCGCTTCTCCTCCTCATCGGAAATGGCGGGCTCACTTGGGCGGAACTCACCGTCCCATCAAACATCGCCGCGCTCATCATCGCCAGCACGCCGCTCTGGATGATCGTCTTCGACTGGATCCGGCCCGGCGGACGTCGCCCACATCCATCCGTCTTCGCCGGACTCGTCCTCGGCTTCATCGGCGTCGGCCTCATCATTGCGAGCAAAGATCAAGCGGGCCACCACGTCGCCGCACCGCTCGGAGCTTTCGTTCTCCTCGCCGCCGCGCTCTGCTGGGCCGCCGGTTCCGTCTTCTCGCGCCACGCCACGCAATCCGAATCCGCGCTCCTCGCCGTCGCGATGCAAATGATCTCCGGCGGCGCGCTCCTGCTTCTCGCGGGATTCGTTCTCGGCGAGCACCACCGCTTCGACCTCCGCACGATCACCACCTCGTCGCGCATCGCATTTCTCTACCTGCTCATCTTCGGCTCGCTCGTTGGCTTCACCGCCTACGTCTGGCTGCTTCAGGTCAGCACCCCCGCGCGCGTTT
>JAYSTZ010000571.1:0-7401 GCA_043719365.1 Verrucomicrobiaceae bacterium
GATCGGCTCGCGGGATTCCTGGAGGCATCGGCACGGCTGAGCAAGAAAGTGAAATCCGCACTGACCTATCCCGTCATCGTGATCTGTATCGCCATGGCAATCACCACATTCCTGATCGTGAAAGTAGTTCCGGTGTTCGGAAGCATCTTCGCGGACTTTGGCGCCAAACTCCCCGCTCCCACCCAGTTCCTGATGGACCTGTCGGATTTCATTCGCGCCTACTGGTATATCATCGTCGCAGCGATCGGCGGCACGTTCTACGGCATCCGAGCATGGGTGAACAGCAAGACCGGCGCGGCGACATGGGATCGATGGAAGCTCAAACTGCCAATCTTCGGCCCGCTCATTCACAAGATTTGTATGACTCGTTTCGCCCGCACGTTTGCGCAGCTCATCCGCTCAGGCGTTCCGATTCTCGAAGTGTTGCAAATCGTCGGCGATACTTCCGGCAACAGCGTCGTAACCGACGCACTTCGCACCGTCTCCGGCGACGTCGAGAAAGGTGAAAACCTCACCGCCTCTCTCAGCCGTCAACCCATCTTCCCGCCCATGATGCTCCGCATGGTGTCAGCAGGTGAGAGCACCGGCAAGATCGACAACATGCTGGAGAAAATGGCGGACTTCTGGGATGAGGAAATCGAGGCGACGCTCTCGGCCCTGACATCGCTCATGGAGCCCATACTCATCGTATTCCTTGGCGTCATCGTCGGCGGCATCGTCATCGCGATGTTCCTGCCAATCTTCAAACTGAGCGACGTGGTTTCAAACTAAACGACCTCGCCTCAGGCACCAACCAAGCCGCCCACACATAGAAGCGCTCCATAGGCGAGCCCGGCGAATGCCGCAGCTCGCCATCGCTTTTCCGAGGAAGTCACCCATGCGACCTGGTCTCGCAGCGTGTAGGGCATCCCCACCCAGAACATCCCGGCGATGATCCAGACATAAGTCAGCGAAACCAGCAGCAACCGGACCTGCTCATCCCGCATGAATGCAGCCTCCAGAAGCGGTTCCGCCGCCATCAGCACGAGCCCCCCCAGCGCGCGGACCGCGAGAAATTCCTGCATGAAGAAAATCGCGAGCACGGCAGAAACCGGCGTGAGATAAAGAACCAGACTGCGCCAATTGCTGAACTCCCCAAGGTCGCTCACCTTCACGAGCCAGAAAAACCATGCTGCCAAAACGACCGTCAAAATCGCCCCCGCAGGCTTGTTGCGGGGAAAGCTGCGCAGCCATTCTTTCGCAGCACCTCCCCGAAGAATCGCGAAAAGATGCGAAGCGACCAGAAGCAAACCGACGAGAAGCATCACTGATTTGAGCGTGAACGAATAGATCATGTAAAACGAGGGCCATGCAACTTTGCCGGGCGCAATTGCGCAAGCTTTACGTTGCGCAAGCTTGCCAGCCGCGCTCCTCCGCTTACTCTCCGCCCCCGACAATGTACCAAACGAACGAAATTTTCGCCAAGATGCCCGCACCCGTTGCGGCTCAAATCTTCACACACCTCGCAGAGAAGGAGCCAAAACTCCTCTACGCCACACTCTCCACGCTCTGCCAGCAGCGAAAAATCCGCCCTGTTTTCGTCGAGCGGAAGCCAAAACTGGAGCGCTACGCATGGATCCGTGACGGACTCGGGCGAAAGCAAAACGCCGATGTCGCGGCCCATCTCCTCCAAATCTGGCTCGTCGGCGCGCACAGCAAACTCCTTTGTGACTTCCTCGACGGGCTTGGCATCTCGCACGACGAACACGGCACCATCGACGCACTCCCCGAAGCACCCGAGAAAGCAAAACTCGCCGAAGTTCTCACCGACCTCGTCTCCAAGCACGACCCCGGTGTGGTCGCCGTTTACCTGCACGCCTTCCAGGCTACGGACGAAAATGGATGGGCAACACTCGAAGAACTCCTCGCAGAGGACGAGCGACTGAAGCTCGGGTAATCCGCCGGACTGAGTTTCAGCGGAAATGGTAAGGGCACTTTAAAAAGTTTCTTTCCATTCGGTCAGAAACCGATTATAGTGAACATAGAAAGTATTATATGAAAACACTACTCAACCTTTTTTCACTTTCCTTAGCTGCTCAATGTCTGGCTGCTCCGTACTCCCCGCCGCCAGTGCCGAACGCGAACCCGGACCCGTTCCAATCGGAACGTTTTCACTCGCTGGTGCAGACGTTCAATTTCACCAAAAACCGCTACGAAACCGAAAAAAGTGCGGCGGTTCTTTGCGACGGCAATCATGCCACGGGTGCGCAATTTGACGGACGGCAGCAGTTCGTGCTCGAGCTCCCGAAACAGGAGCTCGTTCAACGCATCACCCTCATCGGGAACGGAAGCGCCCGCTTCACAATCTCCGTCGCGACAGAAAAACCCGCGACTGGCGCTGCATGGGAACCAGTCCTCAAAAACGTACCGCTTGCCGCGCAATGGGGCGCGGACAAGCAAATCGATCGCCCCGCTCGCTACATCCTGATCGAGACGGATACAGCGCAGAAGTTCAATCTGAACGAGCTCGCCGTTTACGGAAAACTGGCTCCTATTGCCGCCCGCCGTTACCTCGCCGATGTTTGGAATAACGCGCCGTCCGAAGAGCCCCTTCCGGCGATTGCTGAGGCACCAAAAAAATCCAGCCGCTCCAGCAAGCCCAACACCGCATCGAACAGCCGGATTGGTCGAAGCGTAATCCAGAGCCTGCATCGCGGCGGTTCCGGGGCACACCGTGCACACTAAGTCCACTCACTTCTCCTGCAAAGCATCCTTGAACATCTCGGGGTTGCAGTAGCGGCTATCACCGGAGTCCTCGCGGCGAAAGGGAAGCGCGTGGATCTTTTCGGAGTCATCGTTCTCGCCTTGGTCACAGCCTTCGGCGGCGGAACCATCCGCGACCTCACGCTCGGAGACACACCTGTTTTCTGGGTGCGGGATTCCTCGTTCACGATAACCGCGGGCGTCACTGCGTTCGCCACGTTCTTCATTGCGCGGGGACGGGATCTGCCCGCAAACATCCTGCTCATCGCGGACGCTGCGGCGCTGGCGTTCTTCACCATGCTTGGCGCAAAGAAAGCACTCTCGTTTGGAGTCGCGCCCCACATCGCAATCGCAATGGGCCTCATCACCGGAGTCGCGGGCGGTGTGTTGCGCGATGTGCTCATCGGGCATATCCCGCACGTTTTTCGGCGCGACATTTATCTTTATGCGACCGCCGCGTTCTTCGGCGCGCTGGTTTTCGTCATTCTGGAGCGTATCCGCCCCAACGCCGCCGAAAACCTTCCTCTCGGCGCAACCGTGACCCTTGCACTTCGGCTCATCGGCATCCGCTGGCGCATCGCGTTGCCGGTATTTGACGATCATCGCGAAAAGTAATCGCATCCAACCGCCGCGTGCGGTAACCATACGCGATGAATCGCCGCCAATTCTTTACTGCGGGTGCAGCCACCCTTACTGTAACCGCGCTTGCCGATGACCCCGCACCTGCAAAGTTCAAAAAGCCAATCAAGATCGGAATCTCGACTTACAGCTACTGGCACTTCGAGGAAAAAAAGTTTCCGATCGAGACCGTCATCGAACGTGCCGCGGAACTCGGAGTCGAAGGCGTCGATGTCCTGCACCGACAAATGGAAATCCCCGAAAAGGGACCCTTCGACGCTCCGGCCCGGGCATATTGCCGCAATCTGAAACGCCTCGCATTTCGCAACGGCATCGATCTCATCTGCCTCAGCACGCATCAAAATTTCGTGAACCCCGACCCGAAACTCCGGCAACTCGCGATCGATCACACGCTCAAAACGCTGGAAATCGCCGACTCACTCGGAGCGCCTTGCATTCGCGTCAATGCGGGACGCTGGAACACCATTGCCGATTTTGATGAGTTTATGAAAAAGCGCGGGCTTGAGCCGCCAATAGCCGGGCATAGTGAAGACGAAGCGTTCGATTGGTCCATCGACGGCCTCGGCAAATGCCTGAAGCGCGCCGAAGAACTCGGCATCATTCTCGCGCTCGAAAATCACTGGGGGCTCTCACGATCCCCGGAAGGAATGAACCGCATCCTCGGAGCGTTCAATTCTCCATTCATCGGTGCCCTCGTCGATACCGGGAACTTCCTCGAAGACCCCTACGACAAAATCGCTGCTGTCGCTCCACGCGCCGCATTCGTGCAAGCCAAGACCTACAACGGCGGCGGGCTCTGGTACACACTGGAGCTCGACTATCCCCGCATCGCAAAGATTCTCGCGGACGCGAACTACAGCGGCTACGTCGCGCTGGAAATGGAAGGCAAGGAACCAGCCGACACCGCAGTCCCGAAGAGCATCGAGATGCTCCGTAGGGCTTTTGGCCGATAGCATAGCTAAGGACTTCGCAGGTTCGGTGTTCTGTCTTCGGAAAATCACCCGATGACACCCTTTGCCGACTGGACCTTCTTTGGATTGCTGCTGCTGTACGCGGTTCTGCCCGTCTGCGTACTCGGCCTCTTTGGCAAGGCGAGTGCGCGGCGCAGCTTTGTGGCATCAATCCTCGTGCTTGGATTCATCTTCAGCACGCACAACAGCGCTGTCCTTCGTCTCACCGGACTGTCCCTGCCCGCACTCGGCGGACCGGAGTTACTCCAGCCGTGGACCAGCCAGGCGGGCAGCACTCAATTCGCGCCGTTCTATATCTTTGTAGCGTCGGCGTTGTGGGAGTCGCTCGTCTGCATCGCGTTTCTCCGGTGGAAATCCCGCGCTACATTTTATGCGGCGATGGTTCTCATCCTTGCACCGCTTTTCACCAGCAAGCTCATGCCGTATTTCGCCGTCGAGAATGCGTTCGGCTTTCTCGGCATCAGCTACGTCACCTTCCGCGCGCTCGATGTGATTTTCTCCATTCACGATGGCGTCGTAAAAACGCTCTCTCCCGGTCAGCTTTTTGCGTTTTTGTTTTTCTTCCCGGCCGTTTCTTCGGGGCCGATTGATCGTTACCGTCGGTTCGGGCAGGACTGGGCGAAAGAGCGCTCGCGTGCAGAGTTTCTCGATGATTTGGATTTTGCTGTTCAGCGCGTGATGCGCGGATTCCTCTACAAATTCATTATCGCCGCCCTCATCGACCAGCACATCGAAACTCCGCTGGAAAAAGCGACCGGATTTTGGGCCACGGTCGGCGCGATGTATTCCT
Source organism: Verrucomicrobiaceae bacterium (assembly GCA_043719365.1). Taxonomy (GTDB): domain Bacteria; phylum Verrucomicrobiota; class Verrucomicrobiia; order Chthoniobacterales; family Chthoniobacteraceae; genus SXWH01. The sequence continues at coordinate 5,143 of JAYSTZ010000571.1, forward strand.
ACACGTTATACTTGTTCTTCGATTTCGCCGGCTACAGTGCGTTTGCCGTCGGAGTGAGCCGCTTCCTCGGCATTCGAACGCCGGAGAACTTCGACGCACCTTTTCTTGCCCGGAACATCCGGGAATTTTGGGCGCGCTGGCACCAGAGTCTTTCGTTTTGGCTTCGCGACCACGTCCACATGCGGTTCCAACTGGCCGCAGCGAAAGGCAAGTGGTTTAAGGCGAAAACGACCGCAGGAACCCTCGGGACGTTTCTGACTTTCGGCATCATGGGCGTATGGCACGGCCTCGCCTTGCACTACCTCGTGTACGGCATGTACCACGCCATTCTCGTCACGGCCTACGACTCGTTTGCGCGCTGGAACAAACAGACCAAGCGCTGGCTGGATACCGCGCGCAACCGCTGGATTTCGCGCATCGTCACGTTCCACATCATCGCGTTTGGAATGCTGATTTTCAGCGGACGCCTCATCCCTCCACCGCCACCTGCGCACGAAGAAAAAGTAGAGACATGGAGCCCAAGTCTCATCGAAGGCTACGTCTGGCGACGCGACAAACCCAACGGAGGACTGGAAGTGGAAATCTACGTGGACTGGCGCTGGGCGCTGCGGGTTCCTGTCGATGTCGAGCGGCTCGATCTCAAAGAGCGCGGCTTCAGCAACGGCAAGCATGGTTTCAAAGCAGACCTCACGCTATGGTTCCGCGACGGGCAGCCGCACAACGTGGAAGTCCGCGTCCGCGGCACGAATCAACCAATCGGAAAGTGGAAAAAAGTAATGCCGTAGTGCTCTGTCAGTCGTCGTGTGATGGTAAGCCAGCGTGTTTATCGGCGGTGATTTGTAGATGGTGAGAAGTGATTAGTCGCAAGCGGGTCTGTCCAGAAAGGGCTTATCACCAGCCCGCCAAACAACGGGCCAGTGAAAAGCCCTCAAATGAACGGTGCCAAAAGATTTGTTTCCTTCTGCGGCAAGATTCGGGCGTATTGCGCGTATTGTTTCCTGTATGAAGCTGCCATCGTCCATCTCGCTGCGCCGGATTGTCCGGATTTCTGTGGTCTTGGTTCTTGTCGGGGTCGCTGCGGTGGCGGGGTGTAGCGGGTGGATGATTGCGCGGGCGAGCGGGCGAATCACTCGCGATACGAACAATGTGGCAGCGCACGAAACGGCGATCGTTTTGGGGACTTCGCCGGGGACTGCGGCGGCTCCGAATGTGTTCTTTACCAATCGCATCGCGACCACGACGGCGCTGTGGAAGGCGGGGAAAGTGAAGCGCATCATCGTGAGCGGCGACAATCGGCGGAATGACTACAATGAGCCGTCGGCGATGCGCGCGGCGCTGGTGGCAGGCGGGGTGCCGCACGATGCCATCGTGCTGGATTATGCGGGGCTGCGCACGCTCGATACGATGTTCCGGGCGATCCGAGTTTTCCATGTCAGCAAGGCGCTGGTGGTGACGGATGACTGGCATTTGCCGCGCGCCATTTTTCTCGCGGACCAAGCGGGAATCGTGGCGACGGGCGTGGCTTCAAAGGATGTGCCGTGGCGGCATTCGCCGGGGACGCGGGTGCGCGAGGTCTTGTCGCGGGTGAAGTCGGTGCTGGATATCTATGTGCTGGGAACGAAACCGCGGTTTGCGGAGTAGCTGCGGCCTTGCAAATCGGGGGGCTGTGGAGCAATGCTGCGTGCCATGAAGTTCGCGCTCCTTTTACTCGCTCCGTTTGCCGCGCTCGCTGTGGAATTGCCGCCGCCTGCGGGCCGGGCGGTCGATTTCTCCAAGGACATCCAGCCGTTGCTGGAGGCGGCTTGTGTGAAGTGTCACGCGAAGGGGAAGGAGAAGGGCGGCTTCTCGCTGGAGACGCGGGCGATGTTCCTAAAGGGCGGCGATACAAGTGCGGCGGCGGTGCTCGGGAAGAGCGCGGAGAGTCTCATCGTGAAGCTGGTGGCGAGCGACGACCCGGATGAGCGGATGCCGAAGAAGGGCTCGCACTGGACGCCGGAGCAAGTGGGGCTTTTGCGCGCTTGGATCGACCAGGGGGCGGCGTGGCCGGTCGGGGTGAACTTTGCGAAGCCGGTGCCGGAGAATCTTGCGCCGCGTGCGGTGACTACGCCGGCGGGCGATGGGAATCCGATCGACCGTGTGCTGGGCGGAAAAGTGGCGGGGCGCGAGGTGGTTTCGGATGCGGTGTTCGCGCGGCGGGTGTGGCTGGATACGATCGGGCTGCTGCCCTCGGCGGAGGAACTGGTCGCTTTCGAAACGGAT
>JAYSTZ010000572.1:0-3120 GCA_043719365.1 Verrucomicrobiaceae bacterium
CTTTTTTCAAAGACAAAAACGGACGAGCAAGAGCGAATACGGCGGCTGCTTTTCGTTCTCGTCGCAGGCTACATGTTCTCCGGCTGGATGGTTGATTTCGCGTACCGCGCTACGTTCTTCATGTTCAGCGCAGCCGTCGCCGCGTTCCACCGCCATCTGCACTTGGAGGAGCAAATGGCTGCCGAGATGATCGAGGACGATCGGGTTGATGAGAAGCCATGGCAAAATCGAAAGCTTCGGCCCGAGCCAGTTGCCGCGCCAGAGCCAATCCCGGCCGCTGTGCCGATCGTCATGGCGCTTCCGACCGACTATTCCCGCAAGCCGTGGCTTCGGAGAAGCCTCGAAGAAGAAAAACGACCCGAGGAGGAAAAAGTAGCGAAGCCTTTTTGGAATAAGATCGGCGTCCTCGACATCGTCGTCGTCCTCATCATGGTGAAACTCACAGACATGATCTGGGTTTACGCCATTAACAACGTTTAGCCCGTGGCAGAAATCGGTTTCTGGTTTTCGGCAGCGATGCTGTTTTTCACATTTGCAGGATACCCGCTCCTCATCGCTTGGATGACGTGCGGACAGTCCACGCCGGAACTTGAGTTCAAGCCGGAGGAAGTCTGCGTCATCGTCGTCGCCCACAACGAATCCGCACGCATCATTGCCCGAATCGAGAACCTTCTCGCAAGCGACTACCCCGCCGAAAAACTCCGCGTTCTCATCGTCTCCGATGGCTCGACCGACGACACCATCGCAAAAATCGAGGGATTTGAAAACGACCGCGTTCGCACCATCGCGCAGCCCGAACGCTCCGGAAAAGCCGCCGGACTGAACGCCGGAATGACCGCATGCACCGCGCCGATTGTCGTCTTCACAGATGCGCGCCAGACCTTTGCCGCAGACACCATTCGCAAGCTCGCCACACGCCTTGGCGATCCAGAAATCGGCGCAGTCTCTGGCGAACTCCAGATCACCGGCACCGATGGCGGCACCGGCAGTGGCGTCGATGCTTACTGGAAGATCGAGCGCTTCCTCCGCGCCCGCGAATCGCTTCTCGACTCCTGCATCGGCTGCACCGGTGCCGTTTACGCAATCCGGCGCGAACTGTTCACGCCACTCCCGACCGACACGGTGCTCGACGATGTCGTCATTCCCATGCGCATCGCCATCGCGGGTCGGCGCGTCATCCACGACTCCACGGCGCTTGCGTTCGACCCGCAGTCGCTGGAGCCCGTCGCCGAGAAGCGACGCAAGCGCCGCACGCTTGCGGGAAATTTCCAGATGCTTTTCCGGCACCCCTCATGGCTGCTCCCCTGGCGCAACCGGCTTTGGTGGCAACTCATCGCCCATAAGTATCTGCGCCTCGCCGGTCCGCTCCTTCTTCTCACTGCATTCGCCACCAGCGCAGTCCTCAGCGGCAATCATCCTTTTTATCGCGCTGCTTTACTTTTGCAGGTGGTCTTTTATTTACTCGCTGCTCTTGGGATGACGCTACCTCTCAGACTGAAAATACTCACACTGCCTGCCGGCTTCGTTTTCTTAAACGCCGCCGTCATAAGCGCTTTCTGGAACTACCTCACGAACCCCGACCCTGCCCGCTGGCAGACGCGACGCTAGATGCTTTTCAACTCCATCGATTTCGTCCTGTTCCTCGTCATCGTGCTCGCGGTCGTGCGGCTCGGCGGGATTCGTATGCGAAACTGGCTGCTTCTCATCGCCAGCATCGTCTTTTACGGCTGGTGGGACTGGCGTTATCTCGGCCTCCTTGGCTTCAACTGTGCCGTCGCATACTACGGCGGAATCGCCATTTCAAACGCCCCTGATCTGAAAAAAAAACGCAGCCTCTGCTCGCTGTGCGTAATCATCTCAGTCGCCCTCCTGTCCTTCTTTAAGTATCGCGGCTTCTTTCTCGATAACGTCCACAGTGCGCTCCACGCGTTCGGCCTTGCCCCCGTGGCGAAGCCTTATGAATTCATCCTTCCTGTCGGCATCTCCTTCTACACATTTCAAGCCATCGCCTACGTCGTCGATGTCTGCCGCGGCACCACACCCGCCTGCACCAATCTCCGCGACTTCCTGCTGTTTAAGACGTTTTTCCCACAGCTCGTCGCCGGCCCCATCGAGCGTGCGAACAATCTCCTCCCGCAAATCCAGAATCCCCGCCCTGTCACGAACAATGACATCATCGAAGGCCTCTACCTTGTCCTCTGGGGGTTCTGTAAAAAGGTCGTCATCGCCGACAACCTCGCGCTCAAAATCGCACCTATTTACGCACGGGGCGAGTTCAACACTGGCGACATCATCATCGCTGCGGTCGGCTTCACCTTTCAGGCTTACGGCGATTTTAGCGGCTACACCGATATCGCCCGCGGTGTAGCGCGATGGTTCGGCGTGAACCTCATGCAAAACTTCAATTTCCCCTACTACGCCACCAGCCCGCAGGACTTCTGGCGGCGCTGGCACATCAGCCTCGGCTCGTGGCTCCGCGAGTATCTTTACATCCCGCTCGGTGGAAATCGCAAAGGCCCGTTTCGCACTTGGCTGAACCTCATCATCACCATGCTCATCGGCGGCCTGTGGCACGGCCCATCGTGGCCCTACGTCATCTGGGGCGCTTATCAGGGCATGATTCTCTCGCTGCATCGCTGGTGGGTCGCATGGCGCGGCGAAAAGCGCCATTCCCACACATCGCGCGCACTCGCAATCGCAGGCAATTTCCTGCTCACGATCTACGGGATGCTCATTTTCCGCCTCGCCTCATGGGAGCAAATCGTGACAGCCACCGGAGAGATTTTCCACTTCCAGTTCGCACCCGATTTCGCGATCAAATCGATTAAGATGCTGCCCTACATCTTAGTCATTCTCATCATGGAAACCCCCGTGTTTGCCACCCACAATCAATGGTTCTGGGTCCGCCGCCGCCCGGTATTTACCGCGGTCGTGTTCCTCGTTCTTTTTTACTTAATCCTTATCCTGGGAGTCACCGGTGGAGACCAATTTATCTACTTCGCATTCTAAGGAGCCCGCGCTTACGCCCATCTGGCTCTTCGTCATCGGCGTCCTCGCTATCGAGACGTTGCTCCGCGTCATGCCCGAAGGCTTCATGACGCGCACCGTCCAGCACCGTGC
>JAYSTZ010000573.1:0-7375 GCA_043719365.1 Verrucomicrobiaceae bacterium
GCAAAAAGCAAGACGGCGCTTGCTTTTGAGCGTCTCAAAAAACTGACTGCGCTGCGGACAGCCCGGCAAAAGGGAGGCGTCCTTTTGAAGAAAAGCGCGTCCGCTTTGAACTGGCTGAAGCGAACGGAGAACGCCCAAGAGAAGCCAGTCTTGGTCCGGCAAATCCGGGCAAACGCGGAAAGCTGGAAGCGACTCCACCTCGCGTAAAAGCGGAGTGAAAAACTGGCGACTCAAAGGAGAATCAGGATGAGAACACAATGCCTGCAGAGAATCAGCGGCGGCAGAAAAAGCGGAAGACGGGAGCGGAAAAGATGATGTATTGATCACGAATTTTTTCGAAATTTATCAACACAGGAAGCAAGCATAATCGCACAGAAACCTGCATTAATCCTCGCGAACGACAGTCATCAATGAGCTCTGCGCCCGCCATGATGAAACCTTCACCACCGCCCCCCTGCGGCCACAGCGATAGGGAAGGCCACCGCTATTTTTCAAGAGCTTGGACACCGTTGTTTTCACACATTTTCCCAGACGATATTCTGGCAGTGTTTACTTTCTCAAAATAGAGGGCTCTCCGATGGCCCTAACCACCGTATGTAGGGGCATTGTGGCAAAAACGCGTGACAGTCCCCGTCATTCCTGATTGCGTAAACAGGTATTTTGAAGTTCCACGTGAAACCTGATCGACCAGCACGACAAAGACTCCATGACAAAATGCGGTTCGCAATAGCCGCATTTTTCATGTCGCTATCCCGTGTAAGTGCGGACGTCATACCGCTACTCCCTGCTGATCTTCGAACACCCGCAGGATTCATCAGCGAAATCCAACACGTCCCGGTCGAGAATATTGGGGCCTGGGTGCGAGGAATCCGGAAAGGAAGCATCCTAAAGTCGCCCCTGTTCTCGAAAGCGACGTTTGAACAGAAAAATGATGCCGCATTTCACACCGCCGTGTTCTTCGTGGGTCGCCTCGGTAACCGACAAAACGACCCAGGGTGGACTCGCGAGGCTGGGGATCTGGCGCTAACGCACATTCGATATTATATGGACTGGGCTACAGAGCAATTGGAACTTCTTAGCGGCACGGCGAAGCCATTTGCGCCGCCCGTAATTGGATCAGATCCGAAGGAGCTCGCATCAATGAAAAACACTTTGAATGCTAGATTAGGGCATTCACTTTGTTATAAATTTGACGCCTATCGAGCGCTCGGGCAAGTCCCTAAAGCACTCGACGTTTTTACTTCGGCTCCAATTTCAATGCTGCCGACTCGCGCCAGGAAACGTTGGCTGGCAGCACTGTGCGACCCGCTTCCCTCTGAATCTGAGCCGCCTTCAATCGAAACGGCAATTAGTAAACGAAGGAATTTCGGGGCCTGGGAGAAATACCTGCGCTTTCTAAACACTTTGGCAAAGCGTGCCGAAAATGACGATTTACTGGATATTCAAGATGAAATCCAGACTGTCAATGATGCACTTCGAGCAGCTAAGGGCACATCCAAGAATGTTCTCAGGGGCAAGCTCAACGCGGTGGCGAAGAAATGAAAGCGGTTTTCGTCGTGATCTTCGCTGCGGTGTTGCTCGAAACAGCAATGTGTGAAGGACCTTCATCCGACGGAAATCAAGAGCCTAGGGCCGGAAAGCCCGAACCGATTTCGATTCCGCCTCAAGCCACTCCTGCCACAATTGCGGAGTCAAGAAGCGGATTAGTCCAAGTCTTCGTTTCGGAGCCTCGTGAACCGGTGATCGTTACCGACGCTATTCCAATTTACGTCACGATTGCGAACATGCGCGAGCAAACCATTAGCATCGTGGATGTTCGATTGAACGTCCCGCCGATGCTGGCGGCAACGCGAAATCCGGTCGATCTTGCTGGGATCTTAGCGGTGGCGGCTCCTGTCACGGCACCTCTCGACGCTCACGCGGAAAAACGGCTATGGCAATGGGAAGGGAAGGATTCCAATGCAAAGGATCTCGTTAGGGGCGCAAAAGGGCAGTACCCTATTATTTTACAATCGACCAATCAAGCCGGAGCCAATCTGTGGTCAAATCTCAGATTGCTCATGTTCAGACCGGCAGACTACGAAATTGGCGTTATCGTTGAACATACTCTTCCCGGAAGTGAAGTTGACACGACGGTCATAGAGTCGAAGATCAGAATTCGGTTTCTACCCTCTCCAGCGAGTATTTTGATTGGAGCACTGGTCGGTAGCATCGCATTGGCATTTTTCCAATTATCGTATGTAATCGTTCATAACGGCCTTAAAAACGGACTCGCAATCGAGCTCGGAGCCGGCCCATCCCACTTAACATGGAAAACCCTTGCGACCCGCATTCTATGGCTACTCGGGAAAATTGCGGGAAAGATCACTCTCGGAACCTTGGCTGCCGGAATATTCGTTGTCTTCACGTATTTCCAGAAGGAAGCTCCCATGCCGATTAACATCGTGGTTTCCGATTTCTTTGGGGGCGCATTGCTTGGTTTTTGGTCACCCAAGCTTGCGTCGTGGCTGTGGCGTCTTCAGTCTGAAAAGGGCAACGCAAGGATCCCGAAACCTACGCCGAAAAAGACAAAATCGTCTTAAAGCTGCTCGTCAATTCGCCCAATCGGGGAAACGGGGAAACGGGGTCAGGCGATAATGGCGCTCAGTTATTGCGTAAAACATACGTGATAAACGAGTTGCAATCTTCAATGATGCCGCAATCCAAAACGGGAAAAGCTGTATTGAAGCGGGTGGAAGGCGACGCTCGCATTCGATTTAGGGGCGCTGCTCGAATCCCGATCGCTTCTAAAGCCGCACAACCAGAGTATTCCACTGGTCCCCGGCTTAACTGAGCGCCATTAGGGTGATAAAAAAGAAATGAATCGTGCAATGGCTTTCGTTTGCATGGGCGATAAAGTCCTTTAATTAGCACGAATAGTCCCGCTTTATTTCCCCGTTTTTCAACCGCCGTATCGTTATTCCCACATTCGCCGCACTTTTCATCGACAGCTTTTCGGCAATCCAGGCTCGCGACACTATCGTCTTTTTCCACAATAACTCGGCCATCCCTGCCTTTGTTGCGTCTCCCCCCGTGAGCTTCTTCATTTCCGTCAGGCTCAGTCCGCTCGCTTCCATCCCCCCTCATTTCTTTTTTATCGCCTGCCCCCCTTCCCCCCGTTTTGGGTCTGCGACTCGAGTGCAAACGGCGCAGAATTTGCACGCTGGGCGAACCAGCATTGTAGTCTGGAGGCCGTATTACAGCCAGCCGGCGATCCGCTCCACGCCTTTCACCCTCCCGACCACGGCAACGCCAATGCGGGCGCGCTTGCGGCACTCGGCGGCGACGGCTTGGATGTCGGCTTTCTGCACGGCGTTGATTTTTTCCTCCACATCGTCGGGGCGCAGGACTCCGCGGTAGCCGAGGAGGCTTTCGCCCATCCACATGATTTGGTTAGTCGTGCTCTCCAGTCCCATCAACGTCTGGCCGATGGTGTAATCCTGTGCCATCCGCACTTCGTTGCGCGTCGGCCCGCGTTCGGCGAGGGAGTTGATTTCGCTCATGATGAGGCGGATGGCGCGCTCCAGCTTTGCAGGGTCGAGGCCGGCACTGATTTGCAGCGCGCCGGTGTCATCCAGAGTCACCATTCCGCTGCTGATGCTGTAGCAGTAGCCATGGCGCTCGCGGAGTTTTTGAAAAAGGCGCGAGCTCATGTTTTCGCCCAAAATGACACTAAGCAGCTTCAGCGCAAAACGGCGTTCGTCTCCCCTGCCCCACGTGTGGAAGCCCATGGCGAGGTGGGTCTGCTCGGTATCGTGCGTGTGCAACGAGACGGCGGGACGCGAAGGGAGTTCCGGTGAGCGTTCGTAGCGAGGGCGGCGTCCGCGCGCCAGCCGCTCCACCCACGGGCCGAGCCGCTCCACGGCTTCGCGGTGCGAAATGGGTCCGGCTACCGTGAGCACCGTATTCGCTCCGGTGTAGGTGCGGTCGCGAAAGGCAAAAATGTCGTCGCGAGTCATGCGGGATACCGTATCGACCGAGCCCGTGAGCGGCCGCCCCAGCGGATGCTCCGGCCAAAGCGTGGCGGTGAGCAACTCGTGGACATGCTGCGCAGGCTGGTCGCGATACATCATGATCTCCTCGCGAATCACCTCCCGCTCGCGCTCGATCTCGACGGGCGGCAGCGTGGAATCGAGGAGCATGTCGCCGAGGACATCGCAAACCCGTCCAAAGTGCCTCGTCCCCGCTTTCGCGTAATAACAGGTGTGGTCCTCGGTCGTGAACGCGTTCACATAGCCGCCGACGCCTTCGACTGCGGCGGTGATCTCCCGCGCATTGCGACGGATAGTTCCTTTGAAAAGAAGATGTTCCAGAAAGTGCGACATCCCGCTCTCCTTGGCGCGCTCGTGACGCCCGCCCACGCCGACCCACCAGCCGGTACTGACGCTCCGCATGTGCGGCATTTCAATGCTGGCGAGGCGTGCGCCGTTTTGAAACGTCGTTACTTGATACGGAAAATCCATCGATGTTTGACTGATCTGCGTTTGCAGAGGGACGCGGAAGATGCCCATAAGGACAGCTTTCGCAAGCTGGAGTCGCGCCAATGGCGTAAATAACCGGGGGCTGCCACTTGCGAACGGGCAAACCCGTGGCAACTTTGCGCCGATGAAAACCGTCTTTTTTGCACTGTTGGTTGCGACTTTGGTGAGCGGATGCTCGATTCACTCGAAGCAGCAACTCGCCAGCGTCCGGGCTGCGGGCGTCCCAAATGAAACGCTCGTCCACCTGCGGGAAAACACCCCGCTCACTCCTACCGACCTCATCGATATGAAAAAGCGGGGTGTGGACGATTCCATCGCCATTCTGCACATGGATCGCGTCGGCGTGGACTACGAAGCGCACAAAGATGATGTGGCCCGCCTGCGTGCGGCGGGTGTCTCGGACCGCGTCCGGGATGCCTTCATGCGCGCCACAGACCGCTACAGCTACTGGCGCTACAATGCCCCGCAGGTCGTTTATGTGGACTCCGATCCGTGGTGGGGATGGAGTCCGATTGGTTTCGGAGTCGGCTACACTTACGTGAGCCACCACCATCGCCACTGCCGCTGACGCATCAGGGTTTCCCGACCGAAGCATTATCGGTTGCTTCAAAAAGTGAGGGAAGGTGGTCGATATTTCCTTTTCCAAACACCGGCATCCGCAGCGGCATCGAGTCCCGCGTTTTTTTACCCTTCGTCAGAGCTTCGCGAATCCGCGTCACGGGGATTTTCACGCCGATCTCGTTCAGACTCGGCGGACCTTCATCGTTCGTGAGGTATTCGCGATGGAGCCCCGTGATTCCACCGCGCCGCTCGCGGGAATGGCAGGCATAGCAATTGAGAGCCGTCATGGTGCGCCGAATCTGCTGCGCCCCGGTCAGCGGTAGCGCGAGTACGTCGAGGCCCCGCAAACCTGCGAGAATGACGACCCGCTGGCGGTCCGTGAGTTCGAACTTCGGTGCCCGGCCCGACGGCTTCACCGCAAGGCATCCTCCGGGCTGACGCACACGCAATTCGGCAAGGCTCCGCGCGGCAGGCTCCGGCTTGGAAATGGCGGTGCCTCCGTGGCAATTCACGCATTGGAGTGACGAAAAGTATTGAGCCCCATCCGTCACTTTCAACGGATCCACAGCGAACGCGGGCTGATTTTTCGTCTCTTGCTCTCGGAGCAAAAACTCAGCAATCGACGCCGCCTCGGAACCGCTGAGATTGAGCGACGGCATTCGCCCGCTCGGCCGCGAGCGAAGCGGATCGGCGAGGAACGCCGCGAGTTCACCGGTGGAGTACTTCTTTGCAATCCGCAGCCCGGCAAGCGGCACACTTGACGCGACGAGCGCCGCCAATTCCTCTTCCTTGCCCGCGGGTGCAAACGTCGGAGCATGGCACTGCACGCATCCGACGGCGTGATAAAGCGCTTTTCCCTCCCCGCTTTTCGCCCCTGCGCCCTCACCCGCCGGTTTCGACGGGCCCTGGATACTCACGAGGAAATGAGTGAGCGACTCTGCGGCCTCCGCCCGCTTTTCCGGCGGCAGGGCGTGCAGCATATCGGGCATGAGCGTTCCGGGTTTCGTCTTCTGCGGGTCGAGCAAAAAGTCCCGCAACCACTCCGGCGAAGCATTCACGCCGTAGGCACCTACGAGCGGTGCGGGCCGCGAAGCGAGACGCATCCGCAATTCGTCCGACGGCCCATGGCAAGCCGCGCAGTTCATCTCTGCCATGAGCAACTCCCCCGGCGTGACCTCCGCACTCGCAACGGCGGCCGCCAGAACAACAAATACAGACGCGAATTTCATCTTTCCAGACGAGCATGCCGGAATTCGTTTCTTAGCGCGACCTCAAACGGGCGCGACAAACCATTGCCACGGAGCAATCCACCGTTTAACTCACCCTCCGCATGTGGATTTTCACTTCGAAGTACATTAAACAAGGTCGCCTCTACGTAAAAGCCGCCGAGAAAAAACTCGCGTATAACCGCGACGTCTGGAACGCCGAGGTCTGCGCAGAGTTGGAGGGGCATATCGCCTCGCTCAAAAAGGCTCTCAAAGAGAAGGACAAGAGCGGTGTGACGGAGGGAGAAAAGGCCATCGAGGGATTCTGCAAAGTGCATTGCCCCGTCGGCGAGAACGCATGGATCTCGGAAAATGTGGAGGTCGTCCTCGTAGCGATCATCGTCGCCCTGGGCATCCGCACTTACATCGTCCAGCCGTTCACCATCCCCACATCGTCGATGTCGCCCACGCTCATGGGTATCACCGGACAGGCAACGCCGGAGCCCCCGCCAAACTATGCGATGCAGGCGCTCCAATTCGCCACGCACGGGCGCACGTGGCACGAAGTCATCGCGAAGGATGATGAAACGGTGACTTCGGTCACGGATGTCCGCCGCCCATTTCCACGAAACTTCTTCACCTACACGCGCATCGCGACGGACAAAGGGAACGAGTATTTCGTCAGCGATCATGTGGACCCCGTCAGCCGCACCTTTCAGATGGAGCGCCGTCATTTTGCGAAAGGCGAGCCGATTGTCCGCGGCTACACCGACACCGGCGACCATGTCTTCGTGAACAAATTTCTCTACCATTTCCGCAAGCCATCGCGCGGCGAGGTCATCGTGTTCCTCACGCAAAATATCGAGGGCCTCGGAAACTCCGGTCCGCCGCCACGCCAGCCTTCGCAGTTTTACATCAAGCGCCTCGCAGGTGTGCCCGGCGACGAACTTTCGATCTCCGCGCCGATGCTCTACGTCAACGGAAAGCCCGCCGAAGAACCTGGGTTCCGCCGGGTGATGGAAGGCACACGCAGCGCACCCGTCGGCAATGGATACATGGGCTACAGCTTCATCCCGGACTACTCACAGC
>JAYSTZ010000574.1:0-7354 GCA_043719365.1 Verrucomicrobiaceae bacterium
GTTTCGCATGTGGACTCGTGGGACCCGAAGCCGAAGCTCTTTGCCGATGCGGGCAAGACGACTTCGGTGAACGAATATCAGGGGCGCAAAGGCGACTACAAAATGTTCCTGAAACGGCCACAATTTGAGTTTGCGGCTCACGGGAAATGCGGCACCGAGGTGAGCTCGCTGTTTCCTCACATGGCGGAGTCGGTGGATGATTTGTGTGTGATTCGTTCGATGAAATCGGACCATACGAATCACTACGAAGCGACGCTCGGGATGCACACTGGCTCGTTCACGTTTGCGCGGCCGAGCATTGGTTCGTGGGTGAGCTACGGACTTGGCACGGAGAACAGCAATCTACCGTCGTTCGTCGTCATTGCGCCGCAGTCACCGTATGCGGGCGGGCAGGTTTGGGGTAGCGACTTCTTACCGGGTGCGCATCAAGGCACGCTCGTCGTGCCCGGTGCCGAGCCGATTGCGAATGTCCAGCGTCGCGCCGACACGAGCCGGTTGCAGGAACTGGAGCTTGGCGCGATGGCGCGGATGAATGAACGCCATCTCGCCCAACGCGCTGGCGACCCGCTTCTCAGCGCGAGGATTCGTTCTTTTGAAACCGCGTTCGGGATGCAGATGGAAGTGCCGCATGTGTTCGACATGTCGAAGGAGACCGATGCCACACTCGCGCTCTACGGACTGCAACGCGGGCAGACGAGCGGCTTCGGCTGGCAGTGCCTCATGGCGCGCCGACTCGCCGAACGCGGCGTGCGGTTTGTGGAACTGATCGACGTCGGTTCGTCGAACAATTGGGACGCGCACGGCGACATCCTCACGCACAAACCGCTCGCGAAGAACGTCGATCAGCCCATCGCCGGACTTCTCCGCGATCTGAAACAGCGCGGCATGTTGGAAGATACGCTCGTCGTGTGGACCACAGAGTTTGGCCGCACGCCGTTTGTCGAAGCGCAGAACGCTGCCGGGCGTGAGCATCACCACTGGGTCTTCTCATCATGGCTCGCCGGAGCGGGTGTGAATGCCGGAACTGTTTACGGTGCATCGGACGACTACGGTATCAACGTCGGCCGCGACCCCGTTCACGTCCACGATTTCCACGCGACCATCCTACACCTCATGGGTCTCGATCACGAGCGACTCACGTTCCGTCACACTGGCCGCGACTACCGCCTCACCGACGTCGCGGGGAATGTCGTGAAGGGGATTCTTTCTTAAACCCGAACGCCGCTTTTCGGCCCGCAGATTGCACAGATGAAGATGCAGCGATTCGCTGGGATAAAACTGTGAGAACTGATGCTCCGGCTGAACGCTCAGCCGATCATCGCCCGTATCTCCCGGCAGTGTGCTGCGATGTCCGGGGCTTGTAAGATTCCGCTGACGATGACGACTCGGCGGGCCCCGGCGGCGATGATTTCGGGGAGATTGCTCAGCTTGATTCCGCCGATGCAGAAGACCGGAATTTTTACGAGTTCGTGGACGCGGGCGATGTCGGCGAGACCGATCGCGGGACGTCCGGCTTTCGTGGGGGTGGGAAAAAGCGGGCCGAAGCCGATGTAGTCGGCACCTGCTTCGGCGGCGGCTACGGCTTGCGCGATGGAGTGGGTGCTTTTGCCGATGATGGGGAGCGGGACTTCGCCGGCGAGAGCGCGTCCTGCGCGCCAGCGGGCGTCGGCGACGGCGAGGTCGTCCTGGCCGACATGTGCGCCGTCCGCTCCGACACTCGGGACGAGTTCCGGATGATCGTTGATGATAAATGGCACGCCTGCGTCCGAGAGGATCGGCTGGATTCGGTTGGCGAGTTCCTCAATGAAATGCTCGTCGCGACCCTTTGCTCGGAGCTGGATGATGTCCACGCCACCTTCGCACATCTGCGCGGCGACGAGTTCGACTTGCTCCTCCGAGACGTAGCCGAGGTCGATGATGCCGTAGAGCTTGGCTACGGCTAATTTGGAAACGGTGGTTTGGTCCGCCATTGGATGACTGTGACTGGTGATTCGCGAGATGAGACTTGTCGCAAGCGGCAAGTCGGCATCTTCACGCGCACACCGGTTCTGGAAGCTTGCAACCAGTCACTGCTCACCAGTCACCAGTCACAAGAAACTCCACTAGCCCGCCACGGCAACTGCGGGTTCTTCCGCGCCGGTGGTCGTCTTAAAGACGAGGCCCTCCGGAGAGGATGTCACGTAGGCGGTGTCGCCTGCTTTGACGGTTCCCTTGAGCAACTCTTCGGCGAGTGGGTCTTCGAGATATTTCTCCACAGCGCGGCGCATTGGACGGGCTCCGTATGCGGGATCCCAGCCTTTTTCGATGAGGTAATCACGCGATGCTTCGTCGAGCACGAGCTTGATTTCCTTGTTCTTGAGCCGGTCGTGGAGCTTCGCGACTTCGAGATCGACGATCTTGTGCAGGTCGGCTTTTACGAGTGCGTGGAAGACGATCATGTCGTCAAAGCGATTGATGAATTCGGGCTTGAGGGCCTTCTTCGCTTCGCCGAGCACTTTGCCTTTGAGCGTATCGTAGCTGCCGTCTTCCTTTTCTGCGCCGAAACCGAGCGTCTGTTTCTTCATGGCCTCTGCGCCGAGATTCGACGTGAGGATGATGATCGTGTTGCGGAAGTCGATCTTCCGGCCCATCGAGTCGGTGAGTTTTCCTTCCTCCAAAACTTGCAGAAGGATGTGCAGCACGTTCGGGTGCGCCTTCTCGATTTCGTCGAAAAGGACGACGGAATACGGACGGCGGCGCACTTGCTCCGAGAGCTGGCCGCCTTCGTCGTGGCCGATGTAGCCGGGAGGCGAGCCGATGAGCCGCGAGATAGTGTGCTCTTCGCGATACTCGGACATATCGATCTGGATGAGCGCATCTTTCGCGCCAAACATATATTCGGCGAGTGTCTGCGCGAGGTAGGTTTTTCCTACGCCGGTAGGGCCCAGGAAAACGAACGAGCCGATTGGCCTGCGCGGGTCTTTGAGATCTGCACGCGAACGACGCAGCGCTTTTGCCACGGCGATGACGGCTTCGTCTTGGCCGATGACTTTGCCTTTGAGTTCGGCTTCCATTCGGAGGAGCTTCTCGGTGTCTGCCGTCTCCATACGGTGCAGCGGCACGCCGGTCCACTTCGCGAGGACGATGCGCATGTCCTCTTCGGTCACGACGACATCCTTTTCCTCACGCTTCTTTTCCCACTCTTTAATGACGGCGTCTTTGCGCTCTTTGGCCTGCTTTTCCGTATCACGGAGCGATGCGGCTTTTTCGAAGTCTTGCGCTTTGATCGCGCCTTCCTTCTGGGCCTTGATTGTTTCGATTTCTTTCTCGATGTCCTTGATGTCCGGCGGCCGAGTCATGGAGGCGATGCGGGCGCGGGCACCAGCTTCGTCCATCACGTCGATGGCCTTGTCTGGCAAGAAGCGTCCGGTAATATACCGGTCGCTCAGTTCGGCTGCGGCTTGCAGCGATTCGTCGGTGAAGCGGGCTTTGTGATGCTGCTCGTACTTTGGACGGATACCCTTCAAAATGAGCACGGTGTCCGGCACGGAAGGAGCCTCGACTTTCACCTGCTGGAAGCGGCGCTCAAGTGCGGAGTCCTTCTCGATGTATTTGCGGAATTCGTTCAGCGTGGTCGCGCCGACGCATTGCAGCTCGCCGCGGCTTAGCGCGGGCTTGATGATATTCGAAGCGTCCATGGCTCCCTCCGCCGAACCGGCACCCACGATGGTGTGCAGCTCGTCGATGAAAAGGATGACGTTTTTCGTACGGCGAATCTCGTCCATGACGGCCTTAATACGCTCTTCAAATTGACCGCGATATTTCGTCCCAGCGACCATCAGTGCGAGGTCGAGGGTGATGACGCGCTTGTCGCGCAGAATGTCCGGCACATTGCCCGCGACAATTTCCTGTGCGAGGCCTTCGACAATCGCCGTCTTGCCTACGCCTGCTTCGCCGATGAGCACGGGGTTGTTCTTCGTGCGGCGGCAGAGGATCTGGATGACGCGCTCGATTTCGTTCGCGCGGCCCACGACCGGGTCCATCTCGCTTTTCTTCGCAAGCTCTGTGAGGTCGCGGCCAAATGCTTTCAATGCGGGCGTCTTTGCGTCTTTTTTGGAGCCAGAGCCGCTGCCTGCGGGCATCTCTTGTTGGGCTTCTTGATCGCCATCCGGTGGAGCAAAATTCGGGTCGAGTTCCTTGAGGATTTCGTTGCGGGTGCGCTCGATGTCGATTTCGAGGTTCTTGAGCACGCGGGCCGCGACGCCTTCGCCTTCGCGCAGGAGTCCGAGCAGGATGTGCTCGGTGCCGACATAGCTATGATTGAGCGCCTTCGCTTCTTTGCCTGCGAGTGCGAGCACCTTTTTCACGCGAGGGGTGTAAGGGATGTTGCCGACCATTTTTTGGTCCGGCCCGCTGCCGACTTGTTTCTCGACTTCCATGCGGACGGTTTCGAGGTCGAGGCCCATTTTTTGGAGGACGTTGACCGCGACGCCTTGGCCCAGCTTGATGAGCCCCAGCAACAAATGCTCGGTGCCCACGTAGTTATGGTTGAAACGGTCAGCTTCCTTTCGGGCGAGAGCCAGAACCTGCTGCGCGCGTGGCGTGAAGTTATTCATCATGTCGGTAAGTGCATTCTCCGTGCCTTTATCCCGAGCCCTCGCGGAAAGCGGGAGCTACAGTGCAAGCATCAGAGATATGGATGAAATTGCAGTGAATTCAGCTCGGGCGCAAGGTGGGACATTGAGACGCCGTAAAATATTTTTGTGAGACAGAGTGACTCCGCGATGGCGCAGGGTGTGATTAGAGATGGAAGTCAGGGGTCAGTGGTCAGTAGGTCAGTGGGGCGGTGCGGGTTTTTCTGCCCATCATTTTTCTGCCAAAACGGCGTCGCTCATTTTGGCATAAAAATGATCGGCAAAAAAAGAGTGCGATATTCCCTTCGTGTTATTCCCTACTCTTTCCGCCCCGGTCTTTTGCTGACTACTGACCACTGACCACTGCATACTGAAAATCGCTATTCCACTTCTCATCACACCCGATGGCGCACGCATTGTTCACCTCCGACTTTGACACCGCCGCCCGGACAAGGCATTGCTCGCGAATGAGCGAATCCTGCGAATCCGAAAACTGCTGCCAAAATGAAGAAACTGCCGTCATGAACGGCGTCGAAAATCCCGGCGTGCTCGATGCACTCGGCGTGGACCCGGCGACGGGCGAGTTTGTGTTGGTGATGTTTGAGCCACGGCCTTGGAACGGCGGGGACGAGCAGCTCGTCCAGCTTCAGGAAAAGCTGAACGCATACATGTCATTCGCTCTTGATGGCGAAATGGAAGAACAACTGCCGCAAGCTGCGGGCAAGAAACTGCGCATCACGCTCGCATGTGCCGAGGAGCCGCCAGCGCCGGTGACGGAATTGCTCGTGAAAGTGCGCGACCAAATTTCGCTGCAAGGAATCGGTTTCTCCGTCGAAGGGCTGCAAGCGCCGAGCGAAGAAGGCGGCTGCGGGACGGGCTGCGGTTGCCACTAGTAATATGGCGATCAGACTTCATATCAACGGCTCCCGCGGGCGGATGGGCGTTGCGCTCATTGCGTGCGCGGCGGAGTTTGCGGATACTGCGCTGGGGGCTGCGACGGATGCGGGCGACGATTTTGACGGAGCGCTTGCGCAATCGGACGCCTGTATCGATTTCAGTCATCACTCAGCGCTGGAGAGTGTTCTTGCGGCGTGCATCGCTGCGAAAAAGACGCTCGTGATCGGGACCACCGGGATTTCCGATGCAGGAGTGGCGCACATCCGCGAGGCGTCGGCGCACATCCCGATTGTGTATTCGGGCAACTATTCTACGGGCGTGAATACGCTGCTGTGGCTGACGCGCCGGGCCGCAGAGATTCTTGGACCGGAGTTCGATTTGGAAGTCATTGAGACGCATCACCGGATGAAAAAAGACGCGCCGAGCGGCACTGCGAAGATGCTCGCCGAGACGCTCGCAGAAGTCCGCGACCTACAATATAATGAAGACGTCCGGCACGGGCGTTTTGGCGATGTCGGCGCGAGGACTCGCGGAGAAATCGGGATGCACGCAGTGCGTGGCGGCGATGTCGTCGGAGACCACACGGTTCTTTTCGCCGCACTCGGCGAACGCGTGGAGCTGACGCACAAAGCAAGCAGCCGGGAGATTTTTGCGCGTGGAGCGATTCGCGCCGCAATCTGGGCCCACCGCAAGCCGGCGGGTCTTTACGACATGCGCGATGTGCTCGGTCTAAAGTGATGCGTGCGGGCATCGCGCTAGGCTCCAATCTCGGCGATCGTTTGCGCAATCTTCGTGCGGGTCGCGCTGCTGTTATGGCGCTTCCGGGCGTGTCGTCGCCGTTGCTCTCATCGAGTGTTTATGAGACCGAACCTGTCGGCACCGGTCCGGATGCCGGAGCATTTTTGAACGCCGTGATCGAAGTGGACTACGTGGGCCAGCCGCTCGCGTTGCTCGACGGTTTGCAGCAAATCGAAGCGGCGATGGGCCGCCCCTCGAAGCGCCCACGGAATGCGCCGCGCACGCTCGACCTCGATATTCTTTACGTCGGCAATCTCGTGCTGGCGAACGACGAGATCGTCATCCCTCATCCTCGGCTGCACATCCGGCGTTTTGTGCTCCAGCCGCTGCATGATATTCGACCGGACCTTTTGCTGCCGGGGCAGCAAAACACGGTGAGAGAGCTTTTTTCGACGCTGAGCGATCCAGCGGCGGTTGGAGAGTTCGCGAAAGACTGGTAAACGAAATCGCAATGACAGAACGCTCGACACCAGCCGGTCCCCGCTTCTTTAATAGAAATATGATTCGCTGGTTTCTCATCCTGGTCCTCGCCGCCGTTGCGGTCGTCGCGCAGGAACCGCGCGCCTCGCTTACCAAAGAGGAGATCCTTGGCGCATCAAAAGATCAGGCGATTTCGATGCCGATGCCGGGCGAGCTGTTCGCGGCATTGGGGAAATCTGCAAAGCCAGATTGGTCCGCGTTTTTCCGCAAGCCGATCCCGATGAATTTCACGAGTCGGCAGCAGATTGCGATGAATCTCGGCGGTCTCATCGCCGACGGATACCTCGCGGTGGAAGCCATGGACGGGCAGCAGGTCAAAAACATCGCGCGTGACGTTCGTACGCTGGCCGGCGCTCTAGGAGTGGCTCAAAACCTTGTGAATCGCGGCAACAGCCTCACGGAATTTGCAGCCGCGAACCAGTGGGACGCGCTCAAAGAAGAACTCGAGGCCGCGCAAAATGAAGTCGTGGCGGCGATGATGGCGCACAACGATCAGGAGCTAGTGACGTTTGTCGCGCTGGGCGGTTGGGCGCGAGGCACGGAAGTCATCACCGCGCACATCGCGA
>JAYSTZ010000575.1:0-7351 GCA_043719365.1 Verrucomicrobiaceae bacterium
CGCCATCGTGTTTGGCGAGCGTCAGGCGAAAAAATGGGTCCCCGGCAGCGGCGGATTCCAGCGCACGCGCGACCTCGAGGCTCCCGAGGAAACCGCCGCGCCGGGCGCGCTCGTCCACGTCGCCATCGTCTATCGCGCGGACAATAGCATCGCGTTTTTCCGCGACGGACAGCCATACGGGAAACCCTACACGCCAGCGCAACCCCTCCGCACCTTCAAGGCCGGCGAGACCCGTGTGCTGCTCGGCCTGCGGCACCACGGGGCGGGCAACGGCTTTCTCAGCGGCGGAGTCGAGCGCGCCTCGCTCTACGACCGTGCATTGAGCGTGGAGGAAATCGACGCATCCTTCCTCGCGCAAGGCCGCTCCATCCCACTCGCCGATGCACTTGCAAATCTCAACGACACACAACGGGCCGAACGCAACGCCGCGCTCGCGAAGCTTGCCGCAACCCGGACACAGCTCGACACAACGAAGCCCGACCGTCACGTGAGCTACGTCGGCACGCGCGTGCAACCGGAGCCGACGCATCGGCTGAAGCGCGGCGATGTGAAAACGCCCGACGAAATCGTCACGCCCGGCGCGCTGTCCGCGGTTGCGGATCTGAATCCCGACCTCGGCCTCGCCGCCGACGCGCCCGAGGCACAGCGGCGGCTGAAGTTCGCCGACTGGCTTGCCGACGCCCGCAATCCGCTTCCAGCCCGCGTGATGGCAAATCGCGTGTGGCACTTCCACTTCGGGCAAGGCCTCGTCTCCTCGCCAAACGACTTCGGCGTGAGCGGCGCAAAACCGAGCCACCCTGAATTGCTCGACTGGCTCGCCGCGAAGTTCATCGACAGCGGATGGAGCGTGAAATCGCTGCACCGCCTCATCGTGAATTCCGCGACCTATCGCCAGTCGTCCGCCATCAACGACGCGGCCGCAAAGCTCGACGCCGACAACCAACTGCTCTGGCGCTTCACGCCGCGCCGCCTCGAAGCCGAAGCCGTTCGCGACGCGATGCTCGCCGTCAGCGGACAGCTCAATCCCGAGATGGGCGGGCCGAGTTTCCGCCCGTTCACCATCACGGAATTCAACGCCGCATTTTACCACCCCAAAGACAGCGCCGAGCCAGAGTTCAACCGCCGCACCGTCTATCGCGCAAACGTGAACAGCGGCAAAGACGCGATGCTCGAAGCCTTCGACTGCCCCGACCCATCCGTGAAAACCCCGCGCCGCGGAGTCACCACCACGCCGCTCCAAGCGCTGGAACTCATGAACAATTCATTCGTCCAACGTCAGGCCAAACTCCTCGCCGAGCGCGCGCAGAAAACAACCGGCAACGAGATCGTCGAAGCATACCGGATCGCCCTAGGCCGCCCACCCACCGCCGAGGAAACCACCCGCGCCACCGCCGCGGCAAAAGCCCGCGGCCTCCAAAGCGTCTGCTGGGCGCTGCTCAACTCCACGGAGTTTGTCTATGTTCGGTAGCCGTTCCTCCCAATGCCAACGTCACCGCAACGCAGCGCTCACGAGGAAATTCGTATCCAGAAAAACACGGATCAACGGTTGAGCTCCCGCACCATACTTCCCAACGTAAAATCTCACCCGCCCGTCATCCGCAGACTCGTCAGCCGCCCGCTTCACGCTCCCCAGTGCGGGTGTAATTAGAAGTGGAATAGCGCGAAGCGCATAAAACAGGCAGCATTTAAGCGAAGGTGCGGTTACGTGGAGGATGAAACACCGCGATACCAGAAAATTACCGACAGCTGTCCAAGAAGCACTCCGGCGGAGAGGGGGCACATTGTGCGAAAGTGGATACACACAAGAGAAGGTGGCGGAAATGCTCGACGTGCATCGCTGCACAGTCGTGGGGTGGGTGGCGCGGGCGCGAGAAGGCGGAGGAGGTTCAGTTGCCCGCGCTGCGTCGGTGCAGCAAGATTTTCGCCTTCCTCTTCGAAGAGCCCAAAGGCGGGAAAACGGCCCAACGCCGCGCCTTACGCCACAAAGGGCGCGTGGAGCAATACCTCTCCTCCGTGCGTGAAGCCGAGATCCGAAAACGGCGCGCCGATGCATGGCTCGACACATTGCTTCCAGCCATTTCCGAAGCCGACCGCAAGCGCACTAATCGCGAAATCGCCGCGACCATGGCGGGCGATTATTTCCGCACCGTCTGTGACCTCATCGTGCTCGCCGTCCAGACCGATGTGACGCGGGTGGCCGCCTTTAGCCTGGGCGGCGATGGGGATGCCTTTGCCATTCCCGAAATCGGCATCACCGAGTCGCGCCATCGGCTCCGCTACCACGGCGGCGATGCCGAGTTTAACAAGACGGCCAATGGATTCCAAGGCTACGCTCTCGGCGCGGACGGAGCGCTCACCACCGCGCATTATCAAGTCTGCAGCCGCCCCGCGAACACCGACGCCCACATGAGCAACTTGCTCCTCCTCATGGCCCAGCGCATGGGCGTGGAGACCGATCGGTTTGGCGACAGCAACAGGGTGATCGCACTGTGAAGAAGTTCTTTGTTCTTGGTTCTTCATTGTTGGTTTTTGGTGTCTGCTCCGCATTCGCTGCGGACGAGCCGTTCCGCCCCGAAGCAGGCAAGTTCCCTCCTCTGGAAAAAGCGCGCACTTACCGATGCGAACTCGTGTTCGTGGACCACGCGAACCGCCGCGGCAGCATCCACGTGCAGGGGTCGGGCACTTTTTTTCGCAACGACCCCCAACCCTTCGCCATGCTGCACGTCCGGGCATTCCTCCCGCCCGACCCAAAAACCTCCTCTGTACTGGTGTTGCCGGTTGATAGCAAAAAGCTCGAACCGAAGCGAGGCGGAGACGGCAAGGCCAGCGAAGAAAAAATGACCTTCGATGCCGCCACCCGCATCTGGCGCGGACGCGAACGCCTCGGTATCGAGGAAGTCATCGCCGAGGGCGCATGGCCCGCAGAAGGAAAGAAATCTCTCGGCAACATCTGGAAGCCAACACTGGATGGTGTCTTCACCCGCTTGTATCGCCGACGCTAACGGAGAGGCTGGTGTAGAGATTCCCGCGTTTGCGGGACTATGACGGCCGCAGGCTGCGGGTATAACAACTCGATGGTTCGCTCTGTACCTTTCTTTCTCGCCGTTGCCGCGTCTGCCGCGGAGTTGCCGCCTGCCGCGAGCGCGCCGGTGGATTTTGTCCGGGATGTGCAGCAGATTTTTGCGGAGCATTGCTTGTCGTGCCATGGCCCGAAGAAGCAGAAGAGCGAGTATCGAGTGGATGTGAAGCATGTGGCGCTGTCGGGCGGTGAGAACTCGGCGCCGAATATCGTGCCCGGAAAAAGTGCGGAGAGTCCTCTCATTAAATACGTGGCGGGGCTCGACGAGGATATGTTGATGCCGCCGAAAAAGTCGGACGCGAAACGGCTTTCGGCGGCGCAGGTGGGGGTGTTGCGGCGATGGATTGAAGATGGGGCGTTGTGGCCGGATTCTGCGAGCGCGAAGATGGTGGATAAAAGGGACTGGTGGTCGCTGAAGCCGCTGGTGGAGGTCGGAGTGCGGAAATCGCCGCAGGAGGAGATCGATGGGTTCCTCAATGCGAAGCTGGCGGAGAAGGGTCTGGCGATGTCGCCGGAGGCGGACCCGCGGACGCTGATCCGGCGTCTGTATTTTGATCTGACGGGGCTGGCTCCTTCGCCGGAAGAAGTGTCGGCGTTTGAGGATGAATGCCGCGAAGGTTCGTCCTTTGTCATTCGTCCTTTGTCATTGGAGCGCGTCGTGGACAAGCTGCTGGCCTCGCCTCGCTATGGGGAGCGGTGGGCGCGGCATTGGCTGGATGTGGTGCATTTTGGGGAGACGCATGGGTACGATAAGGACCAGCCGCGCCCAAATGCGTGGCCGTATCGGGACTATGTGATTCGGGCTCTGAATGAGGACAAGCCGTATGCGCGCTTTGTGCAGGAGCAGCTCGCGGGGGATGTGCTTTTTCCCGGCACACGCGATGGCGTGGAGTCGCTCGGGTTTATTTCTGCGGGGCCTTGGGACCTCATCGGGCACGCGGAGGTGCCCGAGGAAAAGATCGATGGGAAAATTGCGCGTCATCTCGACCGGGATGACATGGTGGCGAATACGATGAATACGTTCACGTCGATGACGGTGCATTGTGCGCAGTGTCACGACCATAAGTTCGACCCGATTTCGGCGGAGGATTATTATTCTTTGCAAACGGTGTTCGCCGCGCTGGACCGTGCGGACCGCCAGTATGACTTGGACCCTGCTGTGGCGCAGAAGCGTCTTGGTTTGTCTGCCCGGAAGCAGGCTGCGGCGGCTGTGGGCGATGCTTTGCGCAAGCAGGCGACGGAGAAGGCGGGCGATGTGCTCGCCGCGCTGGAGAAGAAAATCGCAGATGCAAAAAAGCCGGCGGGTGATTTGAAGGGGCAGTTCGGGTTTCACTCAGCCATCGCGCAAAAGCAGGACGATGCGAAGTGGGCGCAGGTGGACTTGGGAAAAAAGTCGGCGCTAAGTGCGGTGGTGTTGCATCCGTGCAGCGATGGGTTTAACGGGATCGGCGATGGGTTTGGGTTTCCGGTGCGGTTCAAGGTGGAAGCGTCGGACGATGCGGCGTTTGCGAGCGGCGTGACGGTGATTGCGGATGAGACGGGGAAGGATTTTGCGAACCCAAAGATCGGAGCGGTGAGCTACGGAGCGGGTGCGGCGGCGCGGTTTGTGCGTGTGACGGCGACGCGGCTGGCGGTGCGGAAAGACGATTACATTTTCGCGCTGGCGGAGCTGGAGGTGCTGGACGCGGCAGGGCGCAATCTCGCTGCGAAGGCGGCGGTGAGTTCGCTCGATAGCACCGAGGCGGGGCCGCGCTGGAGCCGTGCGAATCTCACGGACGGCTGGTACGTCGGTGCCGATGCCGCGAAGATTGCGGTGGCCGATACGACGAAGCTGGAGCAGGCGCGGCGGCTGATTTTGGAATCGATGCTGGGCGATAGGGCGACCGGAGAACTCGATGCGGCGGAACGGGAGCTGGCCACGGTAGAGAAGGAGCTCGCCGCTTTGCCAAAGCCGAGCGTGGTGTATGCAGGCACGGTTTTCAGCGGGAGCGGGACGTTTAAGGGAACGGGCGGAAAGCCGCGCCCCATCACGCTGCTGGCGCGCGGCGATGTGAAGCGCCCCGGCGCGCCGATGAAGGCGGGTGCAATCGGGGTGCGGTTCGACATCGCGGAGTCTGCGCCGGAAGGCGAGCGGCGAGCGGCGCTGGCGCGGTGGATTTCGGCGAAGGAAAATCCGCTGACGTGGCGCAGCGCGGTGAATCGCGTGTGGCATTATCATTTCGGTAGGGGAATCGTGGATACGCCAAATGATTTTGGGCGCATGGGCGGTGTGCCGACGCATCCTGAGTTGCTCGACTATCTCGCCGCGACGTTTCGCGACGAGCTGGGCGGTTCATTTAAGAAGCTGCACCGGGCAATCGTGCTGAGCGCGGCCTACCGGCAGTCGAGCACGAACGACTCCGCGAAAGCCCGCGAACTCGATGGGAACAACACGCTGCTGTGGCGGCAGAACCGGCGCAAGCTCGAAGCCGAAGCGCTACGCGACAGCGTCCTCGCGGTGGCTGGAAAGCTCGACCTGACGATGGGCGGGCCGAGTTTCCAGGACTTCGTGATCACGCATCCGGAGCATTCGCCGCATTACGAATACCAGCTCGCCGACATGGAGAATCCCGCGCTGCACAGGCGCTCGGTGTATCGTTTTCTCGCACGCAGCCAGCAGCAGCCATGGATGGCCGCGCTGGATTGCGCCGACCCTTCGATGCTCGTGGAGAAACGCAACCAGACCATCACGCCGCTGCAAGCGCTCGCACAGCTCAACAACCAACTGATGGTGGTGATGGCGAAACACTTTGCGACCCGCGTGGAGAAGAGCGGAGGAATCGAACAAGCCATCCGCCTCGCTTTTCAACGCGCACCGACCGAGCAGGAAAAAACCGCGCTCGCCGCCTACGCCGCGCAGCACGGCCTGGCGAACGCGTGCCGACTGATTGTGAACATGAACGAGTTTGCGTTCGTGGATTGATCCCGGTCTTGACGTGCTGTGGTCCGGTGGCGAGTTTTGGAGCCCTATGAAAAACAATCCCGTCGGTTGGTTCGAAATTTACGTTCAAGACATGAATCGTGCGAAGGCGTTTTACGAAACGGTCTTCTCCACGAAGCTCGAAAAGCTCCCCGGCAGCGAGTTGAACATGTGGACGTTTGCAATGGACAATGATTCCTACGGAGCGCCCGGCGCGCTCGTGCAGATCGACGGCTGTCCATCCGGCGGAAACAGCACGCTGGTCTATTTTTCGTGCGACGACTGCGCCTTGGAGGAATCGCGCGTCGTTGCGGCAGGCGGAACCGTTTTCAAGACGAAGTTTTCCATCGGTCAATATGGCTTCATCGCGCTGGTGACGGACACCGAGCGAAATATGATTGGTCTGCATTCGCTGAAATAGCGGATTGAAGCGCCCGCTTTTCGCGGTAGCCTCACAACATGATCTCCGTTTTGGAAAAACCTGAAATCCGCAGGCGTGCGATGCCGATTAGTGTCGCCGCGTACCATGTGATGTTCCAGCAAGGAATGGTCGCCGAGCGTGCGGAACTCATTCGCGGAGTCGTCATCGAAAAAATGCCCAAGTCGCCACTTCACGCACGTATCACCGCGATTCTCCAGCGGGAACTCCAACTCGCACTGCCCGATTTTTGGGTAAGAAAAGAAGATCCTCTTTCGCTGGAGGATTCGGAGCCGGAACCAGACATATCGGTCGTAGTCGGCGCGCCTTCGGATTTTGCGAAAGCTCATCCAGCGACCGCGCAACTCGTCGTCGAGGTCGCCGTGACCAGCGAGGAGCTCGACCGCGAGAAAGCAGAAATTTACGCCGAAGCCGGCGTGGGTGAATACTGGCTCGTGCTCGCGAACGAGCGAATTGTCGAGGTTCACACCGGCGCGAAGGATGGGCACTGGACAAACATTCGCCGCGTCGCTGTGGGAGAGGAATTGCAGCCCACGATGTTTCCCAGCGTGCGGCTCGCGCTGCGGGATATTTTTCCGGCGTAGCTTCAAATGTGAGCCCCGCGAATGCGGGACTACTTTCCTGCGACGTCGCGGGTTATCGTGAGTGACATGAATCACTCGCCGTTTCACCAAACTCGCTCTCGCGCGACGATGAGTCGCCGCGATTTTCTTTGGCAGAGTGGCGGAGGGCTCGGAGGGATCGCGCTGGCGGCGCTGCTGGGCGAGCAATCGCTGCTGGGCGCGCCGACGAGTGGCGTGTTGCATCACCCGCCGAGAGCGAAGCGCGTGGTGCAGCTATTCATGGCGGGAGCGGCGAGTCATTTGGACCTGTT
>JAYSTZ010000576.1:0-19478 GCA_043719365.1 Verrucomicrobiaceae bacterium
GCACCACAACACCACGCCGAAGGAAATCAATCCCGAGCCCAGTCGGGATCTCATGAAATTCTCCACCGTGGCGCGAACTCCACTTCCAAGATCGAACGTGACATATTCGGACATGAGTTGGAATACGACCTGTGTCGCCTTGGTCTGGTCGCCGAGGAAACGCGTGCCTACCGTGATGAGGAGCACGGTGAGAGGCAGGAGCGAAAAGAGCGCGTAATATGCAAAGGATGCGGCCCGTTGTTCTCCATCGGTCTCGGTGTATTTCACGAGGGCTCGCCAGATGGTTGCCCAAACACGCCCGATTCGCCGGCGCTTGGTCATTTTGCGGACATGGTCTTCAGACATCACTGATACGATACCATGTCAGGCATCGCATCGGTAGGAAACAAAAGAAACAGACGCTCAAGCCGTCATCGAGATGATGTTCTCGGCGGGCGAGGGGAGTGCCAGATGGCTCGATACGAGGGTTCGCAGGTCGCTTTCTTTATAGCTGGGCTGGAGAGGGATGCGCTCAAGGGCGAGCGATGCTTTTTCCAACACACTCCCGACGAACTCGCGATTTCGTTGGGTGGAGCGGTCCGTCGTGCCTTCCACCAGATCGATCTCGACGATGGGTGTGAGCGTGTTGTCGCAGATCACAAAATCGAGAGACTTCGAACATGCGCGCGCATGGGCATCCTGACGGTTTTTTGCGCCGTAAGTGACGTTCACCAGATCGCCGAGACGGACCTTCAAAAACACGGAATAATTCTCGGGCAGAATACGAATCAGGGCTGTGTAAAATGAGCGCTCGCCGGGTGTGAGAATGCAAGGGCGGAGGCTGTAGGGGTTTTTTTCCTCCATACCCGGCGGGTGCTTTGGAATCGGATCCGCGCTGACTCGTGCCGCCTTGGCGCGGTGCAATGACCAACTGGTTGCCCAGCCGATTGAGAGGCCAAATGTGAGCCAGATAAATTGAGTCATCGTTCTTGAGAGGGAGCAATGGTCGTGCCGGACTACTTGATGATGCCCCGCGAACTGCGCGTGACAAACTCTACCAAGTGCTCGAGATCCGGATTGTCGGGCAGTTCCGCCCTGATTTGTTCCACGGCCTGCGCGACGTTCAGATCGCTCCGGTAGAGCAGTCGGTAGGATTCCTTCAGATGCCGTAGGGTTTCCGGGATGTATCCGTGCCTTTCGAGTCCCACTTTATTGATTCCCCGGATTCGCGCGGGATTGCCGTCGGCGATCATGTATGGGGGCACATCCTGCACGATTTTCGAGCACCCGCCAGTCATGGCGAAGCGGCCGATCCGGCAAAACTGATGCACTGCCGTGAAGCCGCCGAGGATGACGTGATCTTCAACGGTGACATGGCCGGCGAGCGTTCCGTTATTGGAAAAGATGACATCACTTCCCACGATGCAATCATGGGCAATGTGGCAATAAGCGAGGAAATGGTTCCGGCTTCCGATGATCGTTTTTGCGCCGGGTGCGGTGCCTCGATTGACGGTGACAAACTCGCGGAATGTATTGCCGTCTCCGATTTCGAGGTGGGTTGGCTCTGCGATGTATTTTAGATCCTGAGAGCGTTGGCCGATACTGGTGAAAGAGAAAAACTGGTTCGCTTTTCCTACGATGGCGGGGCCGTTGAGCGAGACATGGTGCTGGAGCCAGCAGCCTTCGCCAAGAACGACTCCGTCGCCAACGATGCAGTAAGGCCCAATCTCACAGCCGGTCGCGATTTCGGCTTTGGGCGAGATGATGGCGGTCGAATGGATACTCATATTTGATGCAGCACAGAGGGGCGAAATCTGCGGCGAAGGCGCAACCTCAAAATGCAGAAATGGGCAGAAAAACCTCATCAAGCGGACCTCATCAATCCACCCGGACTCAATCCGCGTTGGTTAGCCCTCGGGTTCCGGCGCGTCGGCACGATCCTCGAAGCGGGTGAACTCCTTAAGGAACGTGAGAGGCACGTCGCCGACGGGGCCGTTACGCTGCTTGGCGATGATGAGCGTGGCTTTGCCCTTCATCTCGTCGCGCTGCTGGTCGTTCTCGGCATAGTATTCCTCGCGGACGAGCAATCCCACGATGTCGGCGTCCTGCTCGATACTGCCGGATTCGCGCAAGTCGCTGAGCCGCGGGCGGCCTTTGCTTTCGCCGGTGCGGGATTCCGGATTTCGGTTGAGCTGTGCGAGAACGACGATCGGGATATCGAGTTCCTTGGCGAGCGCTTTGAGCCCGGAACTGATTTCCGCGATTTCGAGCTGGCGGTTGTCCTGTGCGCGCTTGCTGGAACTGCGAAGGAGCTGCAAGTAGTCGATGAAGATAGCCTGGATATTGTGCTGCGCTTTCATCCGGCGGGCTTTGGCGCGCAGTTCGAGAATGGAAAGACCACTTGTGTCGTCGATCAAGATTTTTGCGGCCGCGAGCTTTGCCGCAGCGGCAGTGAGCGCGGGAAAGTCGCGCTCGCTGAGGAATCCGTTCCGGATGCTGCCCATGTTGACGCGAGCAAGGGAGCAAAGGAGACGTTGCACAAGCTGTTGGGCACTCATTTCCAGCGAGAAAACCGCGACTGCATGGCCAAGATTCACGGCGATATGCTCGGCGATGTTCATGGCAAACGCAGTGTTGTGGACGCAGATGTCGTTGGCTACGAAGTTGTGCGTTTCGGGAATTGTGAGGTCGTACACTTGCCGGCTCCCCATTGGCTCGATCGAAACGATTTCGTCCCAGTAAACCTCGCTGCCTGCAATTGCTGCGAGTTTCTCGCTGCCGAGCGCGGTTGCGAATGCGGCCAAACGTTCGCGAGTCGGGCGCCGTTTGCCCGCATGAATATTCGTGAACCCCCGAATGCCCCCACGTCGAGCGAGCGAAGCCCACGACTCAGCACCTTTCGCACGACTGATTTCGCTCCAGATCTCGAGCGGGATCAGGTCCGTATTTGTCTGGTAGTTGCGCGAGCGCGCTGCGGTTGCGACCGCTTCGATTGCCGGTTCCTTGCCGAAAATGCCGATCTCTTCCGCGAGAGTACGAAGTGAATGTCCGTCGGTGATATCAAGTTGCCACGCAGCCCTGCGCTCGCCGCGGTAAAGGATGCGGCGCGCACGGAGTTTTGCGATAATGCCAAACCTCAAAAGGAGGTGTTGCACCTGCCGGATGAGCCGTTCGCTGGTGGACGAGAAGCCTGCCTGCGCCTGCCCGGAACGGAGGACACAGGCCCAACCGTCTGTTGCGAGCATTCGGTTCAGAAAGATCGCGAGTTGCTCGCGCGGCAGGCGAAATACGAATGCCGGGATGAATTTTTGTGCGGATTTCCGCCCCCATAGTCCGAGCGTATCGAGCCAGCGGGTAAGTTGGTTCTTTTCGTTTTTCCGGCTGTCGGTCGCGGTCTCGAAAAGTCGCGATGGTGAAACGCCAAGAACGCGGGCAAGCCGGGAAAGTGATTCGTCGGCGGGGACGCACTTTCCGGCGGCCCACTGTGTGAGCGAAGACGGGAGAATGCCCGCGCTTGCCGCGATGGTTCGGCGCGTTCGTCCGTCTTCGGCGAGAAGCGCAACGAGCCGCTCCGCAAAGCCGGCGCGTTGTTTTGCAATTCTTTCACGGCACGACGAGACGGCCAGTGTCGTCGCACGGTTGCGACCGGTGCTGCTCCGGACACCGAGTGCGCCAAACTGCGTCACCGCCTCCGTAAACTCCTCCCGCAAACGCGGATTCGTGTTGGTGAATTCCGGGATCGAGTCGGTCAATCCGCCGTCGCCCAGCAAGTAGGCCAGCAGCTTCACTTCGCATTCGCGGGCGGGGGAATTCCCGAAAACCGCGATCTGTCTTGGAACCGCAATCGCCTCGCCGACTTTCAATTTACCCAGTTGTTTCCAGCCATCGATCGTCAGGAATGGATGAGGCTGGGTCGCTGTAACGGTGCGTCCCAGTTTCGTTGTGACGCGAAAAACCGGCTTTTCCCCATCGTCCACAAATGCAGATGGTTCGGTGAGTCGGAGTTTTAGGTCGTCGCCGAGAGTGAGTAAACGAGCCGAAGCGCGTTTGAATATCTCTTCGATCGTCGCGACGCTGCCATCGCCAAGTGTGATTTCCGAGTCGGCGGCCAGGCATTTCCCCATCGAAGGTCGCGCGGCTACGACCATCATTTCGGCTCCGTGGAGTCCGTCAGACATCTGGTCGAAAACCTTGAAGCCCGTTTCGAGGCCCATGATTTTTCCGCGATTGTCGTAGAGCTTCTGGATGTCGCCGATGGCCTTCATGACCATGTCTTTCATGCTCGACGCCTTCTCTTTGTAGCGATCCTTCGAGATTGCAAAAATCTCCTGCTCTACTTTGTCAAGCAGGCCGGTGACTTCGTCCTGCTCATCGTAGCTGCGGGCGGCGTATTCCGTGCAGACTCGGATGATTTCGCGCAGAACGTATTTCTCTTGAAGGAGATCGACGTAATACGCGGCATTTGCAGCCGTGGGGAGAAAGGTGAATAGCGAGGTGACAAAACCAGCGCCGCCAACGGCTTCCAGCTTGTTTCGGTCGCGCAGAATCTGCGTGATCGTGATGAAATCAATCGGCTGACCTCTGTCCCACAGGTCCAGAAGCGTCTCATAGACCTCCGCATGAGCCGGGATATGAAAGTGACCGGGCTTGATGACGGACTCGGCGCACATTGCACCGACTTCACGGGGCGCGAGCAGAAAACTGCACAGAACGCCTTGTTCCGCTTCAGGTGCCTGTGGCAGTAACCGGTGAATTTCCGGTAAGTAACTGACCTTTGATTTCAGATCAGGGCCGGATTTTCCATCCGACCTCTCCCGCCTCGGATTCGCCTGTGTGGAACCCTCAGCCATCGGGCGTTATTCCTTGGCTGGAGCCTTGTGCTTGGCCTTGGCCTTCGCCTTGAAGCCACCGGGACCCTTGTCCTCGTCCTTGGCTTCGCCTTCTGGAGCAACTGCGGCGCCTTTGGCGACGACGTTGACTTCGATCGTGGCGGTGATGTCGTGGTGAACCTTGACGGTGACCTCGTGCTTGCCGCTGTCTTTGATCGGGCGGTCGATGTGAATCTTGTGGCGGTCGATCTCGATGGTGCCACCGAGTGCTGCTTTGAGCTTTTCTGCGATGTCGGCCGCAGTGATCGAACCGAATGCTTTGCCGGTCTCGCCGGTTTCGAGTTCGATTTCGAGCTTCACCTTGTTGATCTTGCGAGCCAGTTCCTGTGCGTCGTTGAGCTCCTTGGCTTCACGCTCGGCGCGCTTTGCTTTCAGGATGTTGATGCGCCGAAGGGTCGCTGGTGTGACTTCGAGTGCCTTGCCGCTAGGGACGAGGAAATTGCGGGCGAAACCGGCTTTGACTTTCACGATGTCGGCTTCGACGCCAAGATTGTGGATCTGCTCGGTAAGGATTACTTCGGTAGTAGGCATAACTGGAAATTTGGTAAGATGATTCGGACGAAAAAGGGCGCGATGGATACCGGCGCGCGGAAGCTTTGTCAAAAGCCTTTTCGGTATTTTTTGAAACGGGTCGAATTCGCGGCTCGTTTACAGATTCGCAAACATTGATTCCGTGAGTTCCGGAAACTGAAACCGGAAGCCCTCGGCGGTCGCCACGGCAGGAAGAATGCGGCGGGACCAGAGCAGTTCATCCGCAAACTCCCTGAGGAAAAAACGGAGTGCAAATGCCGGTGCGCGAAAGATGGACGGGCGTCTGACGCTGTGTGCGAGAGTTTTCGTGAAGTCGGCATTTCGCACAGGCCAGGGCGTGGTGATGTTGAGCGGGCCGCGGATATCCAGATTTCTCACAGCGAAGAGCAGCAGGGAAACGGCGTCCTCAACATGAATCCACGACATCCATTGTTGCCCGTTCCCGACCGGACCGCCGAGGCCGAGCTTAAACAGCGGGCGCATCACTGCGAGTGCGCCACCCGCGCCGAATACAAGCCCGATTCGCGCACGTACGACGCGGCAGAGCGGGGCGGCTGCTGCGAGTTCGGCTTCATTCTCCACGCACACATCGGCGAGAAAACCGCTTCCTCGCGGGGATTCTTCGGTGATGTCTGCTTCTCCTTGATTCCCGTAAAACCCGATCGCACTGGCTCCGACGACAACTTCAGGCCGCACTGCGGCCGCTCGAATGCCTTCGACGACCCGGCGCGCGCCGATGACCCTGCTCTCGCGAATGCGGCGCTTTTTCGCAGTGGTCCAAAGGCCCGACACGTTTTCGCCGGCGAGATGGATGATGGCTTCGCAGCCGTTGAAGTCCGGCGTTTCATCCATCGAAAAGCGGCGTGTTTCCACGCATCCGCTGACGGGCGTCGCCGGATTGCGCGAGAAGGCGATGACTTCAAATCCCTGCCGGGTGGCGGCTTGAATCAAGCGCTTGCCGACGAAGCCGGATGCGCCGGTGATGCCGAGTGTCATGAATGCACTACGCTTCTAGAACTTGTTGCGAAGCCAGGAAAATGGGAATTCGTCTCCGGGGCAGTCGGTGGGCCAGCGAGGGGGATTGATATTGCGGTGCGGCTCGACGACGGCCTGTTGCCCGTTGACGCGACCCACGCGGCTGCGCACGGCTTTGATGAGTTCTTCGAGCGAGGCAAGCTGTTCCTGTTTTGGCCGGGAATTGTTGAAATCGCCGACGAGGCAGATACCGATGGAAATGTTGTTCAAATAGTCGCTGTGAACGTGACCACCTTGGATCTGGCGGCTCCACCGATTGCCTATCTCAATCTGGCCGTTTCCGGTGGAAGTTCCGTTGCCGATCACGAAATGATAAGCCATGCCGTTCGACATCCCGCGCACGTAACGGTGATAGTGCTCGAATGCCTTCGCACTACCCTGCCGGGTGCCGCTGTTGTGTACGACGATATACCTCCAGCGACCGTTGCGTACGGGAGCGCCGGTGATGGCGCGTTTGATGGAGCCCGTCACATACCTTCCGGTGGATACGCTGCTGCTGCTGCTGCCGCCAAAGAGACGGCTCCAAAAACCGCGCTTCTCTTCCTTCGGGGGCTCCGGTTCTTCATCGACGCGACCTACGCCGCTTTTTTCCACACGGAACTGGTTCTCTTGCGGGGGAAGCTCAATGATCGGATTCGGACGCGGCGCTGGCGTC
Source organism: Verrucomicrobiaceae bacterium (assembly GCA_043719365.1). Lineage (GTDB taxonomy): Bacteria > Verrucomicrobiota > Verrucomicrobiia > Chthoniobacterales > Chthoniobacteraceae > SXWH01. The sequence continues at coordinate 7,090 of JAYSTZ010000576.1, forward strand.
GGCGGCAGGCGAACCACGGGCGGCGGGGTCGGTTCGACTCTAGGCGTGGGAGGCTCGACCTGCGGCTTCGGCGTGAAAGGTTTTACGGCCGGGGAGTCGTCACGTTCGACCTGCGGCTTGGGCTTCGGTTTCGGCTTTGGCGTTTCCGCAGCCGTGGGTGGTGTCCAAGGGATGGTGGTCATTTCTTCTCGTGCCTTAAGAAACAGCCGCTTCTTTTCCTCGTCCGATAGCGACTGCTGTGCGGGCGCGCGGAATGAGTTCAAAGCAAGAATGCAAAACACGAGAACGGATGAGCGGCGCATGGTGCCGGACTCTTTCAAATCGTCACAAAAAACTCAAGCTTCGAACTGCGCAATCGCGAGATATTTACGCGGAAACCTCTTCTTTTGGCACTTTCAGCGCCATCACGACCACCGCCGCAGCGACCAGCAGCCACGCAGCCCACGTAAATGCAGTCGTGTAGCCGTGGTCCAAAAGCGCGGTGGTTTGAGGGTCGAGCGCCTTGGTCCAGTCAAAATCCGCGAAGCCCGCGGGCAGCGCGAACGCGGCAATCAAAGGCCCAAGCCAGCGCCCGAGACTACCGACTCCGGAACTGAGGCCGAGGACGCGTCCTTGCGCGCTCCCGTGAATATGCCGCGAGACCATGCCCGTGAGCGTGGGAACGAGGAATCCGTTGCCGAGAGCGAGCAGGGCCGTGGCTCCTAGAAATGCGGAGGTGGTGTTCGAGCGGGGCAGCATCCACAAGCTGAGCGCGAGGATGAGCGCGCCGGAAATCGCGAGTTGCTTCTCGATGTCGCGCTTGAGCAGTCGTCGCAAGAGCCCGCCCTGCACGATCACTCCGATCACACCCACGTAGGCAAACGCATATCCGATTTGAGCCTGTGTGTAATGCAGATGGTCCCCGCAGAAAAGCGAGAAGAGCAGGTGGATCGACGCGAAGCCAGTGGTGGAAAGCAGATTCGCTATGAGAAGCAGGATGACAAATGTCCCGCGTCCGCCCTTAAGAACCTCGCCAAGCGGTGCCTTCCGGTCCGGGTGCTCGCGCTTTTCCTTGGTCAGGGTCTCTGGCAGCATCTTTACGACCAGCACTCCATTGATGAGCGCGAGAAGTCCTGCGAAATAGAAGGGTGCCGCGTGGTGCCACTGGCTCAGAATTCCGCCCAGCGCCGGCCCGAGAACAAAGCCGAGCCCGAATGCCGCACCGATCATTCCCATCGCCTTACTGCGATCTGCGGGCGTCGTGACATCAGCCACGCATGCTTGCGCGGTTGCGATATTTCCGCCGCTTGCGCCGTCGATGATACGCCCGAGGAATAGCATCCACGCAGCCTCCGCAGCTCCGGTGATGAAGTATCCGACCGCCGTCCCGATGATGCTGACAATCAGCACCGGCTTGCGCCCAATGCGATCGCTCAGTTTCCCCAGAAGAGGAGCGGTGAAAAACTGCACGAGCGAAAAGATGCCCGTGAGCCACCCGAGCGCTGTTCCTGAGAGCTTGAACGGCTCTTGTTTTGCATAGACCGGGAGCACCGGGATGACGATCCCAAAGCCAATCATGCTGACAAAAATGGTGAGGAAAATGACGCCCAGCGTGGCGTGTTTCCGGCGTTTTTCGGTGTCGATAGTTTTGTCCAAAGTGGTCGCATGAGAGCGGGCTCAAGGGCAGAGCGCAAATGCGGAATGCGACAATGTTGAAAGCGGGCACCATTCGCCGATGAAGATGGGCCGAGTCAGAGAGAAATCGGAAAGACGGCACCCGTTCGAAAAAAAATTGAACATTCTTTGAACGAACGCCCCGGACGTCTGTCTCAGTGTGAAGTTAGAGTTCAGAGTTAGGGTGGTTTGAGCCGCCGTCGGAGTCTGGGGGGATATCCGGCGGCGGTTCTTTTTTTGCCCGGATGCAATTTTATCACGGGTCAAGGATGCGCAATTCTTGCCGTTATCCGCGCAGCGTGCATCTTGGTGGGCTTTACATGCCAGCACTCTCGATACCTGATCACCACGCGCGCCTCTTCACTCTGCCAAACGGCCTCGAAATCATCGTCCAGGAAGACCACTCTGCTCCCGTCACGAGCGTTCAAGCCTGGGTCAAAACGGGCAGCATCCATGAAGGAAGCTGGCTCGGCGCGGGGCTGTCGCACTTTTTGGAGCACATGCTTTTCAAGGGGACGCCGTCCCGCGGTCCGCAGGAATTTGCGCGCTCGGTGCAGGATCACGGCGGCTACATCAACGCCTACACGTCATTTGATCGCACGGTTTATTGGATCGACATTCCCGCCCGCGGAACGACTGCGGCCATCGATTTACTGGCGGATGCCATCATGAATTCTCTCCTTCCCGCCGATGAAGTGGTGAAGGAGCAGGAAGTCATCCGGCGGGAGTTCGCGATGGGATTTGACGACGCGGACAACGTTGCGGGCAAGCAGATGTTCGGCACCGCGTTTGCCTCGCATCCTTTGCGGCATCCTGTCATCGGGCATCTCGATGTTTTCAATCAGCTCTCCCGCGAAGACCTCCACGGCTACTACAAATCGCGCTACGTCCCGAACAACATCTTTTTCGTCATCGTAGGCGATGTGAAAGCGGACGAAGTCCACGCGCAACTTGCCGCGTTTTTTGAAAAGTATCCGCGTTGTCCGCTGCCGGATGTTTTTCTGCCGGAAGAGCCCCCGCAACTGGGAAGGCGCGAGTGCCACACGGAGATCGAGACGGAACTGACCCGGCTCGGCCTTTCGTGGCACGTGCCGTCGGTCACTCATGCGGACATGCCCGCGCTCGATCTCCTCGCCACCGTGCTCGGCGGCGGGCGCAGCGCACGCCTCTACCGCAGGCTCCGGGAAGGGCTGGCGATCGTCCATAGCGTCGATTCGTGGTGCTACGCGGCGGGCAACACCGGGCTCTTCGGCGTCGATGCGATGCTCGATCCGGAAAAGCGCGAGGAGGTCGAGAGCGAGATCCTGGCAATCATCAAGGACGTCTCGGAAAACGGCGTTCGCTCCGAAGAGCTCGACAAAGCGCGCCGCCAATTCCTCAGCCATCAACTCGGTGCGCTCACATCCATGCGCGGCAAGGCATCTAACATCGGCAGCGACTGGATGCTCGCACGCAGCGTCCACTTCACCCGCGACTACCTCGCCGCTGCACAGCGCGTCACTCCCGAGGACATCCGCCGTGTGGCGCGGACCTATTTCACGGATGCAAACCTCACCGTTTCGTCCGTGAATCCGAAGGGACAACTCGCCGCCGCCCACGCCGTCGATGGCGCAGGCGAAGACATCGAGACTCAGGCATTCACATTGTCGAACGGCCTCCGGCTCATCGTGCGGGAAGATCCGCGACTTCCGCTCGTCTCCATCGTGAGCAGCTTCAAAGCAGGCCTGCTCGCCGAGACTCCCGCGACGAACGGAATCAACCGTCTCGTTTCGCGTACCATTTTAAAAGGCACGACGACACGCACCGCCGAACAAATCGCCGACAGCATCGAATCCGTCGGCGGCGGACTCGGCGCTGACAGCGGGAATAACAGCATCAATATCACCGCCCGCGTTCTGGAGCCGGACCTCGCACTGGGCCTCGAACTCGTCGCCGATGTGTTGCAAAATTCCACATTCCCCGAGCGCGCTGTGGCTCGTGAGAAAGAAGTGCAACTCGCCACGATCAAAGCCGACGACGAAGAAATGACGAGCGTCGCCCGGAATCTCCTGCGAGCACGGCTCTTCGGCGATCACGCCCTTGGGCTCCGTTCGCTCGGCACACCCGAGAGCATCGCTGCGATCACGCCTGAGCAACTCGCTGCTTTCCGCGAATGCTACGTCTGCGCGCGGAACGGCGTGCTCGCTGTTTTTGGCGCGGTGAAAGCCGACGAAGTAGTCGCGCTCGCGGAGAAGCTTTTTGCAGGATTGCACCCCGGCGGGCCCGCATTTGAGAACCTTCCGCAGCCTGAGTTCCCCGCGACTCCGTGCGAGGCCACGGAGAAGAAACCGAAAGAACAGGCCGTTCTCATGGTCGGCTTTCCGGGCGCCGATATGTTCAGCAACGATCGCGGCGCGCTGGACTTGATCGATGAAGCGTGCAGCGATCTCGGCTCGCGACTTTTCAATCGCATCCGGGAAGAGATGGGCCTCGCGTATTTCGTGGGCAGCAGCAACTTGATGGGCCTCGTCCGTGGCGCATTCACCTTTTATCTCGGCACAGACCCCGCAAAGCTCACGGAAGTGCGCGCTGCGTTGACGGAAGAGATTGCCAAACTCGCCACCGCCGGACTCGAAGATGGCGAAATTGCCCGCGCGAAAGAGAAGCTTTTGGGAGCTCAGGAAATCCGGCACCAGAGCAACGACGCGCTCGCATTTGGCTGTGCGCTGGACGAGCTCTACGGGCTCGGACACGCTCACTATCGCACCCTCCGCCAGCGGATCGAATCGGTCACTGCCGACGACATTCGCCGCGTGGCTGCGCATTACTTTACGCAACCGGCCGTGACGGTTGTCGCGACGCCATAAATGAACGATTTCGCACAGAGCGGGCTCATCACGACGCTCCAGCGTCTGAGCGAAAATCACTTCGATGAGATCGAGGCGGAGTTGGTCGCGATGGAAGCGTCCATCGCGCTCATCCTTCCGTGCCACTCGACCGACCTCGACCGCTCGCCGCTCGCGCACATCATCCGCGAGCTCGCACCAGCGCGCTGGCTGGCGGAAGTCGTCGTAAGTATGAACGGCCCGGACCGCTCCGCAAACGAGCGTGCCGTGGCGATGTTCAGTCCGCTCCCCTGTCCCGTTCGGGTGTTGTGGAATGAAGGCGGCGGCAAAGGCGAAAACGTCGCGCGGGCGCTGCGATTGATTTGCGATGAGGGCGTGAGAAAAGTCATTGCCACGCAGGATTGCGATGTCGCGAGTTTCCATCGCCACGACCTCGCGCGCCTGTGCTATCCAGTCGCCGCGCTCGGATACTCATTCGCGAAAGCATACTATTCCCGCGCCACGGATCGTCTTTACGGGCGGGTCACCAGGCTCTTCCTTGCGCCACTGCTCCACGCATGTGTGAAGGTCGCCGGGCATCATCCATTGCTCGATTTCCTCCTCAGTTTTCGCTACCCCCTTGCTGGCGAAATCGCCCTATCCCTCGCCAGCGCGCGGCAACTGCCCATCGCTCCCGGCTGGGGACTCGAACTCGCGATGCTCTGCGAAGTATTCCGGCATATTGATCCGCGTAATGTGTGCCAAGTCGATGGCGGCTCCGGCTACGATCACAAGCACCAGCCGGCCACCACCGCCCTCTCGGAAATGAGCGGACATATCGCCGAGGAGCTTTTCCGTCAGCTCGCCGAGGAAGGCCTTCCAGCAACGGTGGAGTTCCGCACGACAGTCGCAGAAACCTATCGCCGCGAAGCCGCCCACGCACTCCGACGCTCTGCCGCTCTCGCGAAAATCAACGGCCTCACATTCGACTCCGCCGACGAATCGACGACGGTCGCTGCGTTCTACGAGCGGCTGCTCAATTCGGGCCTGTCCTCTTGAACCACGGAACCCGGCTGCGTCCTTGCGCTCGCAGGAGATGCCGCTCTCAACGCAACTGATACGATCTGCTTGGAATAAAGAGACGAAAGCAGGGACGAATCGGAGCGGGGCTTTCCAAAGCCCCGATGCCGCGTTAGTGGCGAGCACCAAGTTGTCCCGACGGATCGGGACAAGCGGGGCTTAGGAACGCCCCGCTCCCATCCGCGTTTTCGCGAACGTCTCTTTAGCTCCGGCAGCGGTATGAGGCCGGACAGCCTTGCAAAGAGCCGCATTTTTACTCATTCTTTACGACTTTCGGCTTGGACGCACACACTGCCTTTACGGACGGGTGCAATGGTGTCCCCGTAATCAGCAAACCATGAACACCAAACGCACTCCCACTTTGAACTTACTCGCCATCCTCGGAATCCTCGCACTGTCGGCATCACGAGCCGCCGGGCAGTTGCCGGCTGGAACCTTCCTGAAAATGAACGCAGGGACCACGGATAATATTGGGCAGATCGAAATCGCGGACCCCGGCAACCATTCATGGAAATTGCAGAGCACGACGAACTTCACGACTTGGACGGATGTGGAGACGTGGAAAGTGCATAATGGGCGGTTCACCAAGAGCATCCCGCGCACGGGGGCACCAGTGGGGCAGTTCTTCCGCACCGTTTACGATCCAGCGCAGCAAACGGCTACGAGCACCGTGGCGAATGGACTTTTGATTCCCTCTCCTCTCGCGAACTACGCGAACCCCACGCTGCCGCCGAGCTTCCTGGTGAACCCGATTTTGGCTCAGGACAATACGCCGCCGAATAACCCGGTGACGAATCCGGCTGCGACTCTAGGGCGCGTCCTCTTCTACGATAAACGGCTCTCTTTGAACAACACGGTCGCGTGCGCCTCGTGCCACCAGCAGGCAAATGGCTTCTCGGACCCCAGGCAATTTAGCGTCGGTTTCACGGGCGGGCTGACGGGGCGGAACTCGATGGGGCTTGCCAATGCGCGGTGGTACCAACGGTTGAAGTTCTTTTGGGATGAGCGCGCGGCAACGCTGGAGGTGCAGGTGTTGCAGCCGATCCAAAACGCGGTGGAAATGGGGATGACGCTGCCTGCTCTGGAGACGAAACTGGCGGACGAGCCCTACTACCAGACGCTCTTTACGAATGCGTTCGGGACTTCGGCGGTGACTTCCGACCGTATCTCGAAGGCGCTCGCGCAGTTCGTGCGCTCGATTGTTTCCACGCAGACGAAGTTCGACATGGGCGTGGCGACGGGCTTTGCGAACTTCACAGCGGAGGAAAACCTCGGGCGGACAATTTTTAATACGCCCAACCAAGGCGGCTGCGCGGCGTGTCATGGGACGGACAATTTCGTCCCCGGCACGGCGATCAATAACAATGGGTTGGAAAATCCGTATGTGGACAAAGGTGTGGGCGCGCTGACAGGGCGGGCGCAAGACGAGGGGCTGTTTAAAGTGCCGTCGCTCCGCAATATCGCGCTGACTGCGCCTTACATGCACGACGGGCGGTTCGCGACGCTGGAGCAAGTCGTGGAGTTCTATAACAGCGGCGTCGTAGCGCACCCAAACCTCTCGCCACCATTGCGCAACCCTCCCGGAGGCCCCGGTGCGGGCCAACCTCGGCGGCTGAATCTCAGTGCAGCGGAAAAGGCGGCACTGGTCGCATTCCTACGGACGCTGACGGACCCTTCCATAGGGACGAATCCGAAGTTTGCAGACCCATTCCAGTATGGAAACTGAGTTCATCCGTCACACATCGAAGATGCGGGCAGAATGGGGAAAGCGCGCTTCATCAGTCATTGTTCTCCTTTTTCATCGCGTGCCGCGTTCCCCGTGCGAATGATCCTCGGGAAGATTTCAAAGACGGAGTAATGGCGGGTCGGTCGCGAGCGATGGGCGCGTAGGATCGAAAAGCGACGTGTAAATCAAGGAACGCGTAAAGGAGCGGCGAATTTATTCGCCGTCTTCGATTGCGCGAAGCGCCTGATCTTTTCCGCGTGCCGCGTCGGTCGGTTGGCGCTTCGCGTTTGTAGGTCGGCGAATGAATTCGCCGCTCCTTTACGCGTTTCCAGCAAGTGAGCGGAACTATGAGGCCCGCACCGCCGGAGGGCCGACGGTCCGGAAACGTAGTAGCCCAGGCTCAGGGAGGAATCCCGATGTATCGGGACGGGCATGGGTTGGCTTCATAAACAGAATGCAGCCCTCACTCGAAATTGCTGATCGAGCGAAACGCCATCGGCGTGCCGGTTCGGGGTGTTCGAAAAACTTTCGAAAGAAAATTGAAGGACATGTCCTTTTATTGTTCGCCCGTTCGTCGGTTCTATGAAATGACGAAAACTAAAACTGACCACACACTGTGAATCGACAAATCTTCATCAACCTTCCCATCGCCGATCTGCCGCGCTCGCTCGCGTTTTTCAAAGCGCTCGGGTTCTCCCACAACCCCCAGTTTACGGACGATACGGCGGCTTGCATCGTTGTCAGCGAGCACATCCATGTCATGGTGCTCACTTGTCCGAAATTTCGCGATTTCACACCGAAGTCGATTTGCGATACTTCGAAATCTATCGAGGTTTTAAACTGCCTGACCTGCGAGAGCCGGGCCGAGGTCGAGGACCTTGTGCGCAAGGCGGTGGCGGCTGGAGGCTCCACGTATGCTGAGCCGAAGGACTACGGCTTTATGTATCAGCACAGTTTCGCCGACCCCGATGGCCACTGCTGGGAACTCGTCCACATGAGCAGCATGCCTTCTGCGTAAATCTCACATTCAAAAACTATGATCAAACACACTATCATCTCCATCGTCGCGCTCGTGGCTCTCACCGCGTGCCAGTCCACCAACACACAACCACACACAGCCGGGCCCGGCATGGCTCCATACCGGGGTTCCGCAGCGTTCGAGCGGATGAAGTCGCTGGTCGGTAACTGGTCGGCTGAGTCGCCGATGATGGGGAAAATGAACACCGAGTTTCGGCTCATCGCTGGAGATTCAGTCATCGAAGAGCGGTTCGCAGGAGGCACGCCGATGGAGATGCTGAGCCTTTACCACGACGTGAACGGCAGGCTCACGATGACGCACTACTGCATGCTGCGGAACCAGCCGAGAATGAAGCTTACCAAGAGCACTGGGAACTCGCTGACCTTTGATTTGGCGCCGACGCCAGGATTGAACGTTGCGAAAGACAAACACATGCACGGAGCGACCTACACGTTCATTGATGCGAACCACTTCAAGCTGGAAGGCGTGGCATGGGATAATGGTAAAAGTGCTCCCTGCGGTCCCGCGGTCATCTTTACTCGAAAGTAGGATTTCATGCGTAGCCCTGCAAAAAACACAATCTGTCTTTGGTTCGATCGCGACGCCGAAATTGCGGCACGTTTTTACGCGGAGACTTTTCCCGATTCTTCCGTCGGTGCATTGCACCGCGCACCGAGCGACAATCCCTCGTGCAACGAAGGCGAAGTGCTGACTGTCGAGTTTACCGTGATGGGGATTCCCTGCATCGGACTGAACGGGGGGAGCGGAATTGAACACAACTATGCGTTCTCGTTTCAGGTCGCGACCGATGGCCAAGCTGAGACGGATCGTTACTGGAACGCCATTGTCGGCAATGGCGGCGAGGAGAGCCAGTGTGGCTGGTGCAGGGACAAATGGGGGCTGCACTGGCAGATCACACCGACCGCTTTGACGAAAGCGTTCACCGGCCCAGATCGTCCAGCCGCCAAACGCGCCTTTGACGCGATGATGACCATGAAGAAAATTGACGTGGCTGCCATCGAGTCAGCCGTCCGCGGTTAGCATTGCAAACACTTAAAACGAAACTGAAACACCAACACACCATGCTCAAAAAAATACTCATCGGGCTCGTCGTCGTAATCGCCGTCATCCTCATCGTCGCTGCTTTGCAACCCGCCGCCTTTCGCGTGGAGCGCAGTGCCACGATCGCGGCCACGCCGCAGGCACTTTTTGAGCAAGTGAACGACCACAAGAAGTTCGCTCTATGGAACCCTTGGGAGAAAATGGACCCGACCTCCAAGACCGTCTATAGCGGCGCGGACACTGGCGTGGGAGCTGTCGCGAGTTGGAAAGGCGACACGGTCGGCGAAGGCTCCGCGACGATCACCGAGAGCAAACCGGGCGAACTCGTGCGTCAGCGCATGGACTGGAAGAAACCGATGGAAGGCGTAAGCACCGTGGATTTCACCTTCAAAGCGGAGGGCGATAAGACGAAGGTCACGTGGGCGATGTATGGAGAGAACGGCTTCATGGGTAAACTCTTCAGTCTCTTCATGAGCTGCGAGAAAATGTGCGGCCCAGAGTTTGAAAAAGGCCTCGCGGATCTCGGGAAAGTCGTCGCCACACCTTCAAAGTAACAGCCGCAAAAACCATGAATATCTCTGCCGAGGAAATGTCTGCGGTTGGCGAAGCATCGCACGAAGTCATTCGCGAGGCGGAGGCTGCCAGCGTTTACATCTTTGGTGGAGGCATCAACGAAGAAGCCGCTCCTCTGATGGTCGCTGCGGACGGCAGCACGAAAAACGAAACTTACCCGCAGACCAGGGAACTCACAGGAGGTTTCTGTGTCCTGGAGTTGCCCTCCCGCGAAGTCGCGGTCGAGTGGGCGGCAAAGCTCGCACGAGCCTGTCGCTGCTCGCAGGAACTTCGCGAATACCATTTTGATCCCGAGAGCTGACTAACGAAGTCCTTAATGAACAATCAACCGGGCGAACGTGCCCAAACTGTCGGCTAAAACCCAGACTCAAACTTCCATGAATGCCACCAACACCCAGCAACCCACCAACGAGCATCTGCTCCTCATCCGAGGCACGCACTGGAACAGCGGCATGTCACCCGCTGAACTCCAGCGCATTATGACTGCCTTTTACGCATGGGTCGAAGGGCTCAACACGCAAGGCATCCTGCGTGGCGCGCAGCCCCTCATGGAGGAAGGCAAGCTCGTCTCCGGAAGCAAAGGCGGCACTGTGACGGATGGCGTTTTTGCGGAATCGAAGGAAGCCATTGCGGGCTATTTCCTGCTCGCAGTGGAGACGATGGAAGCCGCGCTGGAAATCGCCAAAGCCTGCCCCATTCTCGCTCACGGCGCACAGATCGAAGTGCGGCCTATCGCGGACCTTTGCCGCCCGATGGCCGATGTCAAAGCGCAAGGCTGCTCCAGCGAATCACAAAACCGCACGTCATCATGACCACACACACCATCCGACTTCACCGCGTGCTCCGTGCCGCGCCCGAGAGAGTCTATCGCGCCTTCATCGATCCGGCAGCAATGTGTAAATGGCTTCCGCCGCATGGATTCACAGCAACGATTCATCACATGGATTCCAGAATCGGAGGCAGCTTCAAGATGTCCTTCACCAACTTCACGACTCAAACGGGCATGTCGTTTGGTGGCGATTACCTTGAGCTTATTCCGAACGAGAAGCTTGTTTACACGAACAAGTTTGATGACCCAAACTTGGCCGGAATTGTGACGGTCACGGTAATGTTCAAAGCGGTTTCTTGCGGCACGGAAGTGAACATCACGCAGGAAGGTGTGCCCGCCGTCATCCCGGCGGAAGCCTGCTACTTGGGCTGGCAGGAATCGCTGAGTCTTTTGGCGATGCTTGTCGAGGCCGAGGTCAAAGAGTAACTCATTATGAAATACCTGCCACAAATCGCCGCCGTTCTTCTCGGCCTGTTGTTCACTTTGTTCGGACTCATGTTCCTGCTCAATCTCATGCCCGCGCAACCACCACCGCCGGAAGGCACGCCCGTCGCGCATTTCATGACGGCGTTTGGCACCACGGGATACATGAAGTTTGTGAAGGTGCTCGAAGTCCTCGGCGGAATCCTCGTCGCAATTCCGCTCACGCGTCGCCTCGGCCTCGTAGTGCTCGGGCCGATCATGGTGAACATCTTTGCCTTCCACGTCTTCATCATCGGCGCGAGCAGCCTCTTCGCCGGTGCGGCAGTTCCGCTATGGGTGCTCACGGCCTTGTTCCTATACCTCATGTGGCACGAGCGGGAGCCGTTCATTAAGGCGGTCATCACAGCCGCGAATGGCAACCAGCCGTAGTAAGCACCTGGGATCTGGCGCGCTGGTGACAGAGCGCTTTTTCCGCGAAGACGGAGCGCGACTCGTCGCCAGTCTCACCGCGCATCTCGGCACGCATCAATTGCAGCTCGCCGAAGACGTCGTGCAGGAAGCACTTGTCCGCGCTTTGCAAACTTGGCCCTATCGCGGTGTGCCGGACAACCCTGCCGCATGGCTCACGCAAACGGCGAAGAACCTTGTTCTCGATCAGCTCCGGCGCGAACAACGATGGAACACAAAGCAAGACAGCATCGCCGCCGAGCACGACCGATGGCTCTCCACCACCGAAAATGAAACGCACGATACTTTTGCCGACGATACCTTGCGAATGATGTTCGTCTGCTTTCATCCGCAGCTCTCCACGGAAGCACAGACCGCGCTTGCCCTGCGCACTCTCTGCGGGCTCAGCGCTGCCGAAATCGCCGCCGCCTTTCTCACCAGCGAAGCAGCCATCGCCAAGCGACTCGTGCGCGCACGCCAGCTCATTCGCGATCTCGCAATTCCCTTTACCGTGCCTGAGCCGTGTGATTTGCCCGCTCGACTCGACGGTGTGCTCGGCACGCTCTACTTGCTTTTCAACGAAGGCTACAAAGCGAGCAGCGGCGGGCGGCTCGTGCGCGATGACCTCTGCCACGAAGCCCTCCGCCTCACCACGCTGCTCGCCGAGCACGATGCCACGCAAACCCCGCGCACCTTTGCCGTGCTTGCGCTCATGTTCTTCAATGCAGCGCGTCTCACCGCACGCACAGATGACGATGGAAACCTGCTGCGCCT
>JAYSTZ010000577.1:0-3100 GCA_043719365.1 Verrucomicrobiaceae bacterium
CCGCGCAACTCGAGACGGATTTTAAGAAGGGCAGGTTTAAGAAGCAGAACCTCGAGCGCATCGGAATTCTCGACCAACAGCACTACGCGACGGTCGTGAAGATGCCCCTTCCGGCCCAAGCCGGATTGGGTGAGTTGCGGACCGTGGTGAACGAAAGGAAACGAAAATGAACCGACCTACTGGCAAGCGCGTCCTCGCGACCTGCATCGGTCTGGTCGTTTGCTTCACTGGCTTGTCCATCCGTCTCTTGCACGTTCAGGTTGCGCAGCACGAGCAGTATCTGAAACGCGGTCGCAGCAAACATGTGGAGCGGCGGATTTTTCCGAGTTCGCGTGGGTCGATTCTCGACAGCAATGGCCAAGTGTTGGCGGGCAATGAGCCGGTCAAGACGGTGATTGTCGATGCCTCCATCGTGAAAGAGCCCGAGTTACTGGCGGGCTTGCTGGCTGACACGCTAAAACTGGATAAGGCCGAGCTGCACGCGAAGTTCGTGCAAGAGAGTTATTCTCCAGTGCTGCAAAAAAGCGCCCGCTCGCGCTACATGGTGGTTCAGCAAAAAGTGAGCGAGAAGAAAGCAGCCGAGATTGCGGCGAAGCTGGATGCTCTGAATCGTGAGAGGCGGGACTGGAACAAGATTCGCGGGGTCTCGTTTGAGCAATCGGCTCGACGCATCTGGCCGAATCAGGAACTGCTTTGCCATGTGCTGGGCTATGTGAATAGCGCGAATCTCGGGATGGACGGAATCGAACGGTCACTGGATGGGTATCTCCAAGGAACCGACGGCTTCCGGGATATTGAACGCACCCGCACCGGCGTGGAAATCGTCAGTTTCCGGGGTGAGGAACGTGGCGCCCGCAACGGGGACAACGTGCGGCTGACGATCAACATGAGCCTCCAAACAATCGTGGAGGAGGAACTGGATGCGGTGGTCGCGAAATACCGCCCGAAAGGCGCGACCGTCATCATGATGGATCCGAAGACCGGTGGGATCCTTGCCTTGGCCAATCGTCCGAATTTCAATCCGAACAAGCAGGACGGGGTGGCGGAATCCGCCCGTCTGAACCTGGCCGTTGCCGCCCAGGTCGAGCCTGGATCCACCTTTAAGATTGTGACTGTGGCCGCCGCCCTCAACGAGCGGCACGTATCGCTGGAGACACCGATCCTTTGCGAAAACGGGTACTGGTCGTGGTGTAAACTTCACGATCACCACGCCTATCCGTCTCTCACGGTGAAAGGTGTTCTGGTTCACTCCAGTAATATTGGCGTGGCGAAACTTGCATCGAAATTGGGGGATAAGATGTTCTCCGACTACATTCATGACTTTGGCTTTGGTCAGCGGACCGGGATTGCTCTTCCGGGTGAAATCAAAGGCGAGATTCATCCGATCAGCGATTGGACGCCGATCTCCATCACTCGGATGCCGATGGGGCAGGAAGTCGCGGCCACCCCATTGCAGATTGTCTGCGCGATCAGCGCGATCGCCAACGGTGGAAAGTTGATGACCCCGCAGATCATTCAACAGGTGACCGACGAGTCAGGTGCAGTGAAGGAGGCCTTTCCGCCACTCTTGGTGCGTGCCGTGGTGTCGCCGGAAGTTGCCCGGTGGGTCACTGAGGCACTGATCGAAGTGGCCAGCGCGAAAGGCACAGCCAAGGCCGCCCAAGTCCCGGGCTTTGTCGTAGCCGGCAAGACGGGGACTGCGCAGAAGCTGGAAGGCGGGCGCTACTCGAACGACAAAAGCGTGTGCTCGTTTGTCGGCTTTATGCCGGCCAAAGCCCCCGCTTTCGCGCTGCTGGTTTTGATTGATGAGCCTCGGGAAACGCGCAGCAAAGCCGTCGGAGGACTGGTCGCCGCACCGGTATTTTCGCGCATTAGCGAAAGGGCGGCGCGCGTTCTGGGCTTGGCGCCGACTGAGCCGATGCCCGCGCCGATCATCGTGGCCAAAGGCGGAAAAGCCGGGTGGGGGGATCGCCAGCCATGAAACTTGAAGCACTTCTGGCCAGCATCGCGACGCTCAAGGTCGAGGGAGCGGTGGATCGCGATGTCGTGGCGATCACTTACGATTCGCGGCGGGTGAAGCCCGGCACGGTCTTCGTCGCGCTGCGGGGGGCAAAGGTGGATGGTTCGCAGTTTGTGGAGCAGGCCATCGCGGCGGGAGCGGAGGCTGTGGTGAGCGCGACGGAGGAGTTTCGGACGCGGGCCACCAATGTCACCGTCGCGGATGCGCGGATCGCGCTCGCGGATCTCGCCGCCGCGTTTTACCAGCATCCGGCCCGGGCTTTGAAAATCGCGGGCGTGACTGGCACGAACGGGAAGACCACGACCACCTTTCTTCTGAAACACATTTGCGAGGCAACGATGCATCGCTGCGGCCTGATTGGCACGGTGCGCTACGAGGTCGGGGATCGGATTCTGCCGGCGGCGCGCACCACGCCGGAGTCGCTCGAAGTGCAGGACCTTCTTTGGCAGATGCGAGCCGCGGGCTGCAAGGCCGTGGCCATGGAGGTGTCCTCGCATGCGTTGATGCAGGCGCGGGTTCGCGGAGTGGAATTCGACGCGGCGATCTTCACGAACCTGACGCAGGATCATCTCGACTACCACAAGACGATGGAGGCCTATTTCGAGGCGAAAGCGGGGCTTTTCACGGGACTCGCGGAGCAGCCGAAAAAGAAGGGCAAAGCGGTGATCAACGTCGATGACCGCTACGGCGCGCAGCTCGCCGGACGCATCGAAAAAGAGGTGCCCGTCATTAGCTACGGCGTCGGCGCGCGGGCGGATTTTCGCGCGAGCAATGTGCGCATCGATTTCAATGGCACGAGCTACCAGCTCGACGCGGGTGGCAAGAGCTACCTCGTGCGGCTGCCGCAAATCGGGCAGTTCAATGTCTATAACTCCCTGGCCGCCATCGCGGGTGCGCACGCGCTCGGCGTGGACGTGCGGAGCGCGGTGCTCGCGCTGGCCAGTGCGCCCGCCATTCCCGGCCGCCTCGAAGCCGTTCCGGCGCAACGCAATTTCCGCGTGTTCGTGGACTACGCCCACACCGACGACGCCTTGCTCAATGTCATCAAGACGTGCCGCGAGTTGAATCCTGCGCGCCTCA
>JAYSTZ010000578.1:0-7325 GCA_043719365.1 Verrucomicrobiaceae bacterium
GTGCATCGACTGCGACCTCTGTCGTGAAACGGCCCCCGCAAACTTCAAGCGGAACGACGACGGGGGACATAGCTTCCTCTACAAGCAGCCCGAAAACGACGCAGAAGCGGCGCTTTGCAAAGAAGCCATGGAAGGCTGCCCGGTCGAGGCTATCGGTAGCGACGGCGTGTAATACGGCGTAATCATCATTTTCGAAAGCCTCCACTCAGAAATGGGTGGAGGTTTTTTTGCAATTCGAACCTGGTGTGGGGGAGGCGGCATATTTCTGCCATCAAAGATTCGTTCAATTAGCCTAAATGCGATTTCGGATTGACCGCGAAAATCGCTAAAGGCGCAAAACTGCAAAACTTTCCATGAGTTTTCAAAAACACGACCCATGCCCTCTAACTTCCATAACCTAAATGCGTGATTGGAGCCCGCGAAAAGCGCGAAAAGACGCTAAAATAGAAGGTTTTCGAGGAAATGAGCGTTCGGCCTCCGGGTGAGGCGGTGCTTTTTCGTAAGAGTATGATTTCGCGCCTTTTCGCGCCTTTCGCGGGCCATCCATCGTCGTTTCTAGGATTATCGGAAGCCTGGAGAAAGTAGCCCGCGAACCGGAGGTAGCCTGAAAGGCTATCCCTTCGCGGAGTCACACGTCCCGCGAAGCGGCAGTTCGATTGATTGGTCGCTTCGCGAGTCATATTTAGCCGCGAAGGGACTCGCGGGCTACTTTGCGCTTCGCGCTATTCCACTTTTAATCACTCCCATCGGCACCGATAAGGCCAAAGCCCTTTGGGTGCCGTATCCTGCTCGGCGCAGCCGCAAATCAATTGGCCATTCGCATGTTGAAGGCGCCCTTGGGCCCTATCGCTGCCGATCCAATTGCGGGCATCCGGCAGGACTCTGCCGATATCAAAACCAGCGGCGGCTACAACTCCGGCATCGGCGAGGTGCTCGAAATCCTCCCGGACTCCGCGACGTTAAATCCCCTCACCTACAAGCCCATCATCACCCGCATCACCAGCTTTTGCGGACACAATGAGCGCATGAAGAGCAAGCGGCTTCGATGCGGTTGGGTGGGCGTTGGCCCGAAATCGCCCGTTGCTACCGCGAAGTGAACGACCTTTTTGGCGACATCGTCAAAGTCACGCCATTGAGCAAGCCGTATGGGACATGGCGCGGATCGTTTTCCGGCTGCTTCCTCGCTTGTTTTCCAGTTGGGAATCGCGCAGCGTCTTTGCATGGGGATGTTTGATACCATCATTTTTAAGGTGCCGCTGAAATGCCCGGCTTGCGGTGCGGAATGCACGAGCACTCAGACGAAGGAGTTTGATTGTGTGCTGGCGGAGTATCGCGTGGGGACGGTGATTTCGGGGTGCGCGGTGCTTTCCGGGATCATCAAGGAATCGGCTTGGTGCGAGGTTTGTCGGAAAGCGAAGCGGGATTCGGAGTGGGGGATTTATCTCGTCATTTGGCACTCGGTGCTGGCTGGGGTGGAGGTGGATTTGGCGAAGGCGGAGGCGCGGTTGGCGAGTGTGGACCGACTTGATCTCATCGGCTGGATGGATGAGGCGCAGCGGGAGGAAGAGCAATGGCGACGGCGATACTACGGGCTTTTTAATGACATCACAAAATGGCACCAGCATCTCGCCCGCAAGGATGAGCCGGAGCCTGCGGATGAGGATGCGAAGAAGCGCCGCGCCTTTCGCCGCTTTTTGGAGTTGCCGGAGGAAATCCTGAGCGCCGCCGACCCTCTCGCCGCGCTCATCGCGGCGAATAAGCACACGGGCCGGGAGGATGACGCAGATGGACGATGATACGATAATCAGCCGATTGTTTTTCCACGTCATCTTGCCCACGAAAGGGCGGGAGAAGGTTCTTTTTCAAGAGCGCCGCGAAGACCTTTATCGGGAGATTTGGCACATTCATCGTAATCTCGGGTGTCGGCTGATTTGCGTGGGCGGGAGCGAGGAACATCTCCATATTCTCGTTGGGTTTAAGCCGACGATCTCGCTGGATGGTTATGCCAATGCTGTGAGGGAGGGGGCAGCAGCGTGGATTGAGGCGGAGGCAGTGTTCCCGCAATTCGCGGGCTGGCATGAAGATTACGCTGCTTTCAGTGTATCCGGAGAGGACTGCGAGGTGGTTTCGGAATACATCGCAGCCGACGGCGAACGTCATCGGACGGTCCCATTTTTGGACGAATACAAACAACTACTCACCGAGGCCGAGATTGAGTTCGATGAGGACGAATTGTAAGAATACCCTTTGAACATTATGGCATGGCGATTTGCTGAAAACATTCTGCGCGGAGATATCGACAACACGCGGCGAGGGCGGGTGAAGGGGACGTTTTGGATTGCGGGGATCAGCATCCCGTTTCACCTCGTTTTGCGTGGGGATTGTGCGCCGGATTTGGCGGGATGCAAAGTGGCGTTTGAGAATCCGAATCCTGTGCCGATGGATGCGTCAAGTCTCCCGCAGTTTGTTCAGACGGGCTGGGTGGGCGAGATAACTTCGGCGCGGCGGTTCAAGGTTCCAGATGTGCCCATCGAGGAATTCGTCCGGATGAAAAACGGGCCGTTTCATTGGGCGAATACGATGATGCTGGAATGGCACAGCAAGACGGATGGCGGGATTTGTCTGCACATGCACGATTTCAAACTCACGGTTTCGATGCCCGAGTGGACTTTCACTCAGGCGGAGTATGAGGCGAGCCGCGAGGAGAGTGGGTGTGAATTTATCGAGTGGTTGAAAGATGGAGATGAATGGGATGATTATTTGGGAGCTGCTTTCGACGGGCTCGACGAAAACGGCAACATTATCGAAGGCGAAGAATGGAAACGTGGCGATGACGATGGCGAGCCACCGGAGGACGGTCCTCAACTCCCTTTTTGATCTGTGACCTCACAGTCCCCCTCCGTAGCCGAGGTGCTGGCGGGAGTTGGCGAAGCAGCGTAGGCGGGGGATTTGATGATCAAGCTGCGAGTTTGAGGTGCCCGTTCGGAAATCTACCACTTAAGTCGATCAACCATCACAGTGTCGCCGCTGACGAGCTGCACATCCGGTGTTTTGCCTTGTTTGATACCGTCGAAATCCACGGGGATTTTCAAATCGGAGCCGTCTCGAGCTTTTCGCAAGATATAGACTTGGAGTTGGCCGATGCCCGACGCGATCCCGCCACTCTGAAGGATTGAGCCAAAGACGTTCAATTTCTCACCGTCGGAAACTCGGTATGAGCCGGGGCGCTTTACCGCACCCGTAACATAGACGAGTTGAGGATTATTGGACGCGGGAAGGACTATCACGTCGCCCTCGGTTAACGTCGGCATATTTGCGATTTTCGGGTTCGGGATCGGGCCTTCGAGCAGTTTTTTGACATCGACTACCTCCGTTGTCGGCTTGTTTTTGGCCATCCGCATGATTTTTACTTTCGTTAGGTCGGCGCGGTCCGTCCACCCGCCACTGGAAAGCAGGGTGCCAATGAGTGAGGGTGACGTATTTTCGGGAATTCGATAAGGTCTCGGATTTCGGAATTCGCCCGCGAGATACACTACGGCTCCGGTTCCTTCAGGGACCCCGGGTTGGCGCTTCAATTCAACGGTGAACGTTGCGCCGGGTTTGAATCGCATGAGATTGGCGCGAATGTCCGTGGCGGCTTGGGAGACGCTCTTTCCGGCAATGGGAACCTTCCCGATTCCGGGCATGATAATGTAGCCGCCGCGCCGGACGGCATATTGTCCGTTGAAATCAGGCGCTTCTTTCACGGAGATTTCCACATTGTCGCCGGGCAGGATTACATCGCCCAACTCCGCTACTGGACTTGCTTCGACTGTTTTGGCCAACTTTGCAGCGGTTTCTGTTGCCGCCGCGATCTCGGCGTTGCGGGTTGCGATTTGCTCGTTTATCCGCGATGCTTCATCGGGTTGATTTAGCGACTGCAAAACCGTCGCTCTTTTTTTGTCAGCGTCGTTTGTCGAATACAGGTAACGTATTTGCGAATTGATCTCGCTCAGACGATCCGTTGCGGATTCCGATTGAAATCGATACGGCTCCGGGTTGGCGCTGGCTTTTATCTTCGCCGTGGGTTCACCGGATTGCGGCACCGGCACGGCAGCGACACTTTGCTGGACACGGGTTGGCGCTTTCTCCCTCGCCACAAGCGCGAATACGGCGGCAGTGACACAACCGAGGACGATCCCGATTGCGGCGAACTTCCGAAGCCGCGACGAGCGGTGCTGGGCCGCTGCTTTGGACCAGAGTTCCTCAAATGCCGGGGCGGTGGAAGTTTCGTCGCGAAGTTGTTCGCGAAATAGATCGGTGAGTTGCGGATCGTTCATAATGTGGATTTCATCGGGTTGAGAATGTCGCGCAGTCGTTGCTTGCCGCGTTCGTAGTGCTGCCGCGCGGAGCCGATGCTGATGCACGTAACGTCCGCCACCTCCGCGAGGCTGAGGCTGTGGTAAAACGCCAGCCTCAACACCTCCTGCTGGCGCGCCGGTAGCGTGGCGAGGGCATCGCGCAGGCTGTTGTGGTTCTGTTCCCGCGAAAGCAGTTCGTCGGGCGACTCCGCTGTCTCCAAGTCCGAGTCAGCAGCGAAAATCGCGAGGCCCGCATGTTCGCGTGAGCGGCGTCGGCATTCGTCGGCTGCAGTGTTGCGGATGACGGCAAAAAGCCATGTCTTCAGTGCCGACTGCCCGCCGAACTTCGCGCGCCCATCAAGGATTTTGAGATAAACGGTCTGGAGAATATCCGCAGCAAGTCCCGATTCCCCTCCGCAACACGACGTAGCCCACGAAAAACTCTCATCATGCAGCGCAGCCAATTCGGTTCGGAAGTCGGTCATTTGGGTATTCGTCGCCAACGATGAAGGATTGTATGACAGAAATCCTCGGAATCGGCGCAGAAAAATGTCAGAATCCGTTGGGGTGTCTGCGGCGCGCATTCCACTACTGCACGATGACGTTCGGCGTGCCGAGTTTAGTTTCGGCAGTGAGTTTGAGAAGGTCGGCTTCGTTCAGGCTGATGCAGCCCCATGTGATGCGGCGGTCGCCGGCGGGATTCCAGCCGGGGCTCTTCCAACCGTGGACGTCAATGCCTCCGCCCAGCGCGGAATCCTGCGGCGGCATTTTGCCTGTGCGGTGCGCACGCTCGATGGCGTCGTGAACGGGTTGGGTGATTCGATTTTCGGACAGCGCGTCGGCAGCGTCGGCGCGGTTTGGATAGTCGATGCGCAGCCAGTCGGCTCCGAGGTAATTCATCCACGATGGACCGCTGAACGGTCCCTTTGCCTTTTGGATGATGTGATATTCACCCTCCGGCATTTGAAGGTCGCCCTCTGCGAGTTTGTGTCCGGCGGGGTTTTGGCTGAGCGCGATCTCGTAGGTCTTCGTGATCGCCCCGTTTTGAAAACGATGGAGTTGATAGCGGTGCTTCACGGCCAGCAGTAGTTCCGGCATCGTGGCAGGGTGAGTGAGCTTGCGGCGGGCTATGATAAAGAGGCTCTGCTCTTCGGACCATCGCTCCGCGGAAGGGGAGAACTCCGGACCAAGCGCCGCGGTATTTGCTTTGCGGATTTCGAAATGAAGGTAGGCGGGAAAGCCGTCGGCCGTGCCTTTGCCTACCGTTCCGATTGTCACGCGGCGTCTCACGGTCTGGTCTTTGGTCACCGGCACACCCTTTGAGGCGACTGTAAACCCGGGGATTTTTGATCAGAAATCTACCTCAGAAAGCGTGGAGTGGCCGTCGGATCCCGACGAGTGGTGAAAGGGGCGGAAACAAATCTGCCCCACCTTCGTGCGGGACGGCGCTGATTGCGAAGGCGATGGGTTGATAGCAAGTTTGGTGTCGCCTCGCCTTGTCTGCAAACAGATTGCCCGCGCCCTCGCTGCACGCTACTTCACGAGACCGTGAAGCTCATTTGTCTCGCTGCACTTACAGCACTCAGTCTTTTCGCAGAAGCCGCGCCTGTCCAGGTCGTCGGCTCGGATTCGGTCGTCGTCCTTGCTTCGTCGTGGGCCGGGGCTTTCGGCGCTCCAGTGGAGGTCAGCGGTGGAGGCTCGGGAATTGGCGTCGCGGCGTTGCTCAATGGTTCCGCCGACATCGCCACCGTCGCACGTCCGCTGGAAGTCAAGGAGAACGAACAATTCACCAAACAGTTTGGAGCTGCGCCGGTCGTGACCAAGGTCGCATACGATTCGCTCGCTGTCTTTGTTCACAAAGACAACCCCGTTTCGAAAATCTCTTTCGTTGAGTTGCGCGAGATCTATTTCAATGGAGGAAAACTCGACGATTGGAAGCAGCTCGGCGGTCCGGACTCCGTGCGAATTGTCCTCACGGTCCGCGTAATGAATTCGGGAGCCCACTACTTTTTTCGCGAAGTGGTTGGCGGAAAGCGTGCGGAGTTTAAGCCGGGAATTCCTACGTTTTCCGGGAGCGGAGATATTCTCCGGATCATCGCCGCAACTCCGGCAGGCATCGGATACGCGCCACCGGCCCATCGCCGCGACGGAGTCAAAGCGCTGGCAGTTTCTGGGGGCGTTGGCCGCGAGCCCGTGATGCCCTCTGCGCAAGCCATCCGCGACGGAACCTATCCGCTGTCGCGCCCGCTTTATTTCGTGTCGTCACCAAAGGCCTCTGCGGAAACGAAGAGGTTCATTCATTTCGTCACGAGCAATGTCGGGCAAACGATTGCTGAAAAGGAAGGGGCCACGCCGCTTAGCGATTCCCTTGAGCAGAAACCAAATTGAGTGCCGGTTTCACCACAGCCATGCCCAAACCAAAGTCTGTCGCATTTATCCGCATCCGTGCCGAGGTCATCCGGCTGGTGGCGTTTATCCCGCACGGAAAGTTCACCACTTACGGGTCCATCGCGGTGCACATGAATATCGTCGCACGGCACGTCGCGACGGTTTTGAGCAGACTCACGGAGGAGGAGTCGGGCCGACTCCCGTGGCATCGTGTGGTGGGGAGCGAAGGACGGCTGAGCCCGCGGATGGATGCCGGGCTTTCCCGGACGCAGCGCGAGCGGCTTGAGTCGGAAGGGATCCCGA
The DNA here is from genome assembly GCA_043719365.1 of Verrucomicrobiaceae bacterium. Lineage (GTDB taxonomy): Bacteria > Verrucomicrobiota > Verrucomicrobiia > Chthoniobacterales > Chthoniobacteraceae > SXWH01. The sequence continues at coordinate 7,032 of JAYSTZ010000578.1, forward strand.
TTGATGCGCGTGGGTTTATCATGGATTCGGACGACTACTTTCACATCGTCGGGGAGCGCCGGGATATTCTCTGGAGCGAAGTGTAGGCGAATGCGGGGTGCCGCCGGATGTGCCGCCTCAGTTTGCGGTTGGCAGGCGATTTGATGGTCAAGCGGGTATGATGAAAAGTGGAATCAAAGCAGGGCCGAAGGTCCGCAAATGTAATAGCCCAGGGTCAGCGAGGAACGAGCGCAGCCCTGGGTTCCGGTGGGAGAACGGCTCAGCCCTGCAAGGGCGAAATTACCCGCACCTCTT
>JAYSTZ010000579.1:0-3093 GCA_043719365.1 Verrucomicrobiaceae bacterium
TCACCACGCCTTCCCCCTCGGTCTGGCAGCGCTCAACGTAGATGCCGCCGCGGTTCGCCTTTCGATGCTCGATTTCGTCGGAAAACACGTCGCTATGGAGACGCAGTTTTTCGTCACCCCATTTTGAGAAACGCGCCTGCAGCTTCGGATTCTCCAGAGCATCGCTCACCAGGACGGCCAGCTCCTCTTTTGATGCGGAGTCAGGAAACTCTACACCGAGATACTTCAACAGGGCGCGCTGTTTTCCAGTCGGAGCCTTCGCATTCACCGGAGCGGCCTTGACTCCCGAAAGCTGCATTGCCGGCGGGGGTTCGCTCGGCTTTTCGCTGCCGGGATTCAACACTTCGCTAAGCGGCAGCCATGCGGGCAGGCCCTTGCGCCATGCCATATCTGTAATGCGCACGGCGTTCTGCGTGAGCAAAGTCTGCACGTTTTGCTCGCTAAACGGTCCGGTTTGCTCGCCGTTGCGAAGGATAAAGATGTCCATAAAATGTTGAGAGAGAGACCGGGAGGCGCGGACCTTTATTAGAACGGCAAAAGTGGCGGAGGGAAAGTGAAAGCTTTGTGAAACGACGGCTCCCACTGCCTACAGCTCGATTCCAAAATCGGCCGCAGTCCGTATCTCTACTTTCACCATCTGCTACCCGGCCGCCAGCATGGCGAGAATCGCCTTTTGTGCATGGAGCCGGTTTTCAGCCTGCGTGAAAATCGTTTCGGCGTGCGCTTCAAAAATCGACGCCGTGATTTCCAGTCCGCGGTATGCAGGCAGGCAGTGCATCATCAGCGCTCCGGGCTTGGCGAGTTGCGCAAGTTGCTCGTTGATCTGATACCGCGCGAGCTGCGCCTTCCTGTATTCCGCCTCCTTTTCCTTGCCCATGCTCACCCAAACGTCCGTGTATAAAACGTCCGCATCCCGGCACGCACCTTCGATGTCATCGGTGATGACAAGACGTCCGCCGTTCGGATTTTCATAGGTCCCGGCACCGCCGTTACCCGATGGAAATGCGCGCGCGACCACGGCCGGGTCGGGCTGATACTGATGCGGTGCCGCGATCCGGAGTTCAAAATCCAGCTTACTCGCCGCCCACACCCATGACAGCGGCACATTACATGCGCCGTCTCCGATAAAGGTGACGACCTTCCCGGCATAACCGCCGAGCGCTTCAACGACGGTCTGCAGGTCCGCCAAAATCTGGCACGGATGCTCGCCGTCCGTCAGCGCGTTCACCGTCGGGATGCCACTGTAGCGCGCAAAATCCTCCACATCCGTCTGCGCAAACGTGCGAATCACCGCACCGTGGCACATCCGCCCCAAGACCCTGGCAGTATCGGCGATCGGCTCGCCACGCCCGAGTTGAATATCGTCGGCAGCGAGAAAGAACACATCGCCACCGAGCTCCCGAATCCCAACTTCAAACGAAACACGAGTCCGAGTGGACGACTTGGAAAACATCAGCGCCCAGCACTGATGCCGGAGCGGGTGGGATTCATGCCGACCACGGGTCAATTTCATCGCGCGGGCGAGGGCGAGAATGGCGAGAACTTCGTCCCGCGAGAGCGATTCGATGGAAAGCAGGTGCTTCATGACTTGTTCGGCTTTTGAAAAAAGAGGCGGAAGATGAATCCCCCGCGCGACTTGGCAAGCTGCATTTTAGCCAACATCTCCATTTTAGCCGGGACCCACCCCCAAGTTCAATCACGAGGGGCACGATCACAAAAATCTCACGGGCCCCGGAAAAAACAAATCGCCCCGGAAATCATATACGATTCCCGGGGCGAATGCGGAAAGTCTAAGGGCGCAGCCAATCTGGCCACGCCCGCGGGCAGTTTTTGCCCTGTGTGTTTCTACCGGCTTGCGAGCGTCACTGCGGCCTCGCCGAATACCCACTTTGCGAGCGGGGTGGGACTCACCAGAGCCGCGAGCACGAGGCTCACCGCGCCAAGCGTCGCGAGGAGTGAACCGCGAACGGTCCACCATGGGCGCTTTGCTGCTGCTGTTGCTGCGGCGTTGATGTCATTGGTTTGTGTATATGTGGTTTTCATAACGTCACCATTCTGTCGCAGCCCCCGTGCAAACGCACGCGACGTGTATGTTACAACGGTTACAAATGCGTTTCGCCATTATCACAGTGCCGTTCGAGCCCGAAATCCCCGGATAGCTGCGGAGCCATGCAGTCCTCCCGGTATCACTGCAAACGCGGGTCGTCACACACCTTCGCCGCCATTTTTTTGAGGTAACCCGCCATCGTCGCATCCCCTTGCGCCGTCGCAATATCAGCGAGCTTCAGCGTTGTATCCGCGAGGCGCGATTCGAACCGCTGGAGCACGTCCGCTGAACCATGCGGCCTTGCCTGCAAATGCACTTTGAACTCTCCGAACCGCTCGATTTCACTCCGCAGATACGCCGCAAGCCCATCCGCGTAACGGCAGAAAAGTTCCGTTTCACCGCTATCGAGCAGCTCATCTTTGACAAAGCGGAAGCATTGTTTCGCAAGTTCGGGATTGCACTGATCGATGATGCGGAAAAGCCGGATCGTTTCAGCACCTGCGCCGAGTTTGTCATTGATGGCCCGCACATCGTGAATCAGCTCCGCGCCCCCGTAGCCGCCTTCGAGAGCCGCATTCCCGCTATCCCGGAGCGCGAGGAGCGATGCCAGCGCTGGCGGATACTTGTCCGCGAGTTCCTTCCAATAGGACAATGCAAACGACAACCGCACGCCGTAAAAGTACGCCGGATCACAAATTAGCGCGTTTGCATGGAACCATTCGTGCCGCTCCAGCGCCCTCTCGAAATCGCCCGACTCCGCAAATGCTCGCGCATCACAGAGTGCCTTGTGTGCGTCTTCCTGCGTCATGGTTGCGGGTCCGCAGCCGGGCGGGCCATCCAGTCCGAAGCAAAGCCGGGCATCGGCACCCGAGCCACAAAGGCCGCGAGAAAATAGCGTAGGTTCATCCCCCTTGGATACCCGCAAGCAAACGCGCGTTCAATCCCCCGCTCGCAAAAAATCCCGCCGCGTTGCAGGGTTTCTATGTTGGAAGCGCGGGAAATGCGAATCGGAGCGGGGCTTTCCTAAGCCCCGTGCGTGTCCCGAT
>JAYSTZ010000580.1:0-7295 GCA_043719365.1 Verrucomicrobiaceae bacterium
AAATCGAAAAACAGCGGGTGGATTTCCAAAAACTCAACAAATCGCGCCCTCGAATAACCAAGTGTTTTCAAAAAATCAGAAAGACAGGACTGGCTCTACGTTGTCGGTGGTATCGACTGATGTCTTTCAGATAATTGATACCACAACCACGGGGGCATTTACAGGGCCGATGATTACATTTGGGTCAGCCTTTAACGCAGTAACCAATGCACTCACATTGCGTTTTTACGCTTGGAATGCGGAAAGCACTGGCGGCTCATTTCGTATCGATAACGTCGTTATTACAGGTACGAGTTCCCTTACGGGGGTCGCAGGGCGGAACCTTCTGTGGAGCCCCGTCACGGGGGCATGGGATTCGACTTCGTTACACTGGAACGATGGCGCAGCAGCAGTTGCTTTTCAGGACAATGACAAGGCAACATTTGACGACTCGGGGCTGGTGTCTGGCTCAACAGTCTCTATCCAAACTGCTGGCGTGACCATTGGGAACACGAAGGTCACGAACACGACCGGCACTTATACGTTTATCGGGGGCGCGATTAGTGGATCGGGCTCGATTACAAAGACAGGCGCGGGAAAGCTCCTCCTAAGTTCGGCGAACGCTTACACTGGCGGGACAATCGTTACCGAAGGAACCGTATCCATCAGCGCCGACGCTCAACTCGGCGGGCCGGCGGCACCACTGAGCATTGGCACCGCAGGAACTCTGGAAACCACCGCAAGTTTGACGCTCAATTCGACACGCCCAGTCTCCGGAACGGGAACGATCAGTATCGCGCCGTCCACAACGCTCGACATTGCGGGGCCGGCAAATACGGGCGCTCTCGTTCTGTCCAATACCGGCACACTACGCTTTTCCGGCGCAACTTCGGCGCAGGTGGGAGGATTCAACGTTCTGCTGCCGCTGGGCATCGCAAGCATCCAGCCGCTTCTTCTCACTGGACCGTTTAACACCACAAACCCGGACGGCACCGTGACTTTCGCCGGGCCGCTCGGGCTTGGCACGGCGGCGCGCATTTTCACGATCGCGGACGGCACTGCGTCTGTGGATGCTTCAATCAACGGTGCGATCTCATCTGGCTCAACGAGCGGTCGCCTCACTAAGCTCGGGAACGGAGCACTCGCACTGCTTGGGGACAACTCCGGGATGACAGGCGGCGTGCAACTGGGGACTGCGGGATCGACGCCGGTCAATGGCGGCACACTCATCGTCAACAGCAGCAACAGCCTTGGTCCCGGTGGTGCGGGCACAGCGGGGCAATTTCGATTCAACGCAGGAACCCTCATGGCATCAGTTCCGATTCAATTTCCGGCCCTCCTTTCGGTATCGGTCGGCAATAGCGCTCCACTCGCGACAACCTTTGGAGGTTCCGACGTGGATTTTCTTGGTGTCGTATCATTTTTCTACACGGGAACGGCGCCTCGTCCTCCTCACATTATTGTCGCAAATTCCAACGTCCGGTTCAGCAAGCTCTATAATCCGACGACACCTGCCTCGAGCCTGACTTCGGGTCTCACGATTCAGGGAACCGGAAGTCTCACGTTGGTCGATGGCGGCGAATTCACGGGCGACGTTTCGGTCGATGGAGGAAAGCTCTACATCACTGGAAATCTGGGGGGCGCGCTGGCGGTTGATAATCGCCCCGCTATCACGGTTGCAAATGGCGGTATTCTTGGTGGGAGCGTAAGCGGCTCCAGCTCGCTCGGGATCGTCAACTCCGTCGGGTCGCCCGGCAATCCTTCATTCATCAGCCCTGGAACTTCGCTCGATTCGACGGGTACTCTTACAACCATGTCGGTGTCGATCCTGACTGACAGTATTCTCGCAATCGACATCGGTGGAACACTTGTCGGTGACTACGATCAGATTATCGCCAACGGTTCCGTGAACCTTGGCGGTGGGCTGAACCTTTCAATTAAGAACGGCTTCGTGCCGGTTTTTGGAAATTCTTTCGCGGTAATCTCAAACGACGATATCGACCCGGTGAGCGATTTCTTTTTCGGCAAACCGGAGAACTCCACCTTCATGGCGGGCGGGTATGAATTCCGAATCAACTATGCAGCCGGCGATGGAAACGACGTGTTTGTCACCGCGGTTCCCGAGCCCGGCAGCATCGCGCTGCTTCTCGGCGGGCTTGGATTCCTCGGCGTGAGTCGCCGGTCCCGTCACGCGAAGCCAGAGTAGTGGCGCAGGCGACCCGCCTGCATCAGTCCACCCGCCGGGAACCCATACTCGGGCGAGTCGCCCGAGCCACTACGGAAAGTCTAGTCTGCAGACAGCGTAGCCACGACTCGGTAGTATTTCGCCGCGGCTGAAGCGCCGCCTGCGTCCGTCGCCGTTGCGGTGCCAGCGTTCACGAAGACTGAAATCACCGGTGTGCTAAACCACTGCGCGAGGTCCGGGCTCCACTCGACTTTGTAGGTGATGCCCGCCTGCGAACCCCACGTCAGCACGACATCGTTGGCTTGACGCGCCGCAGCGAGGCCGCGCACGCATTGACTGAGCACGGGCGTGAGAGTGAGGTCCATCCACACGAGGCGATGGTCGGTGACTTGGTTCGTCTGAATGAAATTCGCGGTGAGGAAAAGCAGGCCGTAAAGCGGGTCGCTGCTTGCAGGCCAAAAGACGCCGCTATCCGTGACCGCAAAGCCAGCCTTGCTCGGCAAAACGTGATCCACTCTGAGATTGCCGGTTCCGAAAGCTGAGAAAAAACTCGTGTCGTTTGCGTGCTCGCCGATGTCGTTATTGTTTGCACCACCGAGCAGCGCACCTTGTTCTGCGCCGCCTGCGCTAGCCGGGTTTGGCGTCGAGTTTACGAGCGGATGATTGCGGAGTTGGTTGATCGCCGCGTCGTAGCTGTCGCCATCGAAAGGATCGGCATTCATATCGCCGAGAATCACAAAGCGCTGCTCGCCATTCGCTGATGAAAGTCCGCCGAAAATGCCCGCGTCGTCGTAGAGAAATGGTGCGTTGCCGAGGTATTCCTTCCAGAGCCGAATCTCGTCGTGATTGCGCCGTCCGTTCCGATCTTCGGTGCTGTCAAATGCTGGCGGTGTGGGATGCGAAGCGAGCAAATGAAACACCTGCCCAGGCTTCACCTCAATGGGCAGATCGACGTGGTTCTTCGACGAGAGGCGAAAGACATTTTGCTCGCTCGGAGAGTAGTAGCCCGGCGGCATCACGTGTCCCGGCATGTCTCTCCATAAAAACGTGCGGAACGAACGAATCGCCGAAGTCTGAATCGGGAACCTCGAATATACTGCGAAGCTGTATTGCCCCGGGAACCAGCCAAAGCCGAAGCAATCGTTTCCATACAAATCCTTCTCAGCCTTCGTCGCAGTATCCGAGTAGGTCGTAATCACAGTGCCATTGTTATCAAAGTCGCCATCCGCCGCCGAAGTCGCGCCCGTCCTCACGCCCGTGTTGCTGATCGCTGCGTATCGATACGGATAGTTTAGCGGAGCGAGCCCATTCTGCGAAACTGCGAGGTAGTTTCCATGGAAACGATTCAGCGCCAAAACACGGAAGGCATTGCTCGTCGGGTCCACATCAAACTCGTTGACGAGCACCACATCCGGACGCACACGCTGCAATATCTCGGCGACCTTTTTCGCCTGCACATTCGTCGTCGTGGCGAGATCGGCGGGGAGTTGATCCACTGTGTCGCGATTCAGCGAAGCATTGAAAGTCGCCACGCGAATTTGGAGCGAAGCCGCGTGCAACTGCGCGGAAACAGCGAGAATGACGATGAACCGAAACACATCGACATCATGCCACGACAAGCTTCCCGCGCAAGCGACGGTTCGGCGGCGAACAGGAAAACTACTGAGCTTCGAGCACCGGCGGCGGTGCAATCGGCTTCGCCGGGACTAATGGAACCGCTGGAATCGAAATCGGCGCATTTTTCGTTGCAGACGAGTGCTTCGGTTCCACCCGCTTGAGGAGGCCGAAAATCTCGCTGTCGGTCGAAAGCACGAGGCTCGTGCTGGGACCGAGGATCTTCTTGTAAGTCTCGAGCGTCTTCAGGAATCCGTAGAACTCTGCGGCTTCGTCGCTTTTGTTGAAGGCCTCCGCGTAAATCCGCGTTGCCTCGGCGTCCGCATCGCCCTGAAGTTGCAGCACTTGCTTGTAAGCGAGCGATTCCACCTCACGGAGGTCGCGCTCTTTTTTTCCGGCAATCGTCGCGGCCTCGCCTTCGCCTTCGCTGCGGAAGCGCTGCGCGATTTGCTGACGCTCGCTCATCATGCGCTGATAGATGCGCACGAGCACGGAGTCGTTGTAGTTCACGCGCTTGATCCGGAAATCGAAGACTTCGATTCCGAGCGGCAGGAGCTTCGGCGCAGATGCCGCCAGCACGTCTTTTTCGATCTCCATCCGCCCGCGCTGAATCTTCACGGGAACCGACGCCATCACGGTGCCGGGATTCTGTGGGTCGGCCTTCAGCACCCGCGTCTTGTCGCTGCGGATGACCTCAATGAGTTCATGCCGCGCCACCGACGCGCGAATCTCGCTCCCGATGATGTCATCAAGCCGCGAATGCGCGCTACGCTCATCACGCAAACTCACGAAGAACTTAGCCGGGTCGATAATCCGCCAACGGGCAAACGCGTCCACCTGAACGTAGGTCTTGTCCTTGGTGGGCATCTCAACGAGCGGGCCATCCCATTCGAGAACGCGCTTGTCCAACTTGTTGACCATTTCCACGAAAGGCATTTTGAAATAGAGACCCGGGGTCACTTTTGGTTCGCCGACAGGGCGTCCAAAGCGGGTGACGATCGCCGTCTCCGTCTCGCGGACCGTGTAGCAACTTGTCAGCACCGTGAGTAGCGCGACACCCAGAACAAAAACGATGACAAATCCGCGTGGTTTCATTTCGCCACCCCCGTTCCGGTGCCCTGGAGGAGCGGCAGAATCTGCGTTACTTTTTCATCGACGATCGTCGTCTGCCGCAGCGAAGGCAGGACATCCGCCATGGTCTCCAGCAGTAATCGTTTTCGAGTTACATCCGGCGCCTTTCGGTATTGCTCGTAAACGAGATTGAAAGCCGCGACATCGCCCATCGCTTCGTTGACGCGCTTGAGCTTGTATCCCTCCGCGATCGAGATTTTCTGCGCCGCCTCGCCTTTCGCACGCGGGACCGACTTGTTGTATTCGCCGTTTGCGACATTGATCATATTTTCGCGCTCCTGCTGGGCGTTGTTCACGTCGTTGAACGAATCCTGCACCGCTCGCGGCGGATTCACGTTTTTGAGCTGAAGCTGGTCAATCGCAAACCCGAGTTGATACGTTTTCGAATACTCCTTGAGCCTCACGAGCGCCGCGTCCTCGATTTCCTGCCGCCCGACTGTGATGACTTCATCCACGCTGCGGTCGCCGATGATTTCACGCATCGTCGCCTCGGACAAATCGCGAAGAGTTTCGGTCGGTTCGTTTGCATGAAAAAGAAACAGCTTCGGGTCATCGACGCGATACTGCACGACCCACTCTACGAGCGCGGCGTTTAGATCGCCCGTGACCATGCTCTTCTCGCCAGTCGGGTCCTTCCCGATCTGATAAGGATTCGAGCCGCCGCTCGTGCCGAATCCGAACTCCAGTTTCTGCTGCCGCTTGACGGGGACGAGCTCCACTTCATCGATCCCGAACGGAAGCTTGAAATGCAGTCCGGGCGACTGAGTGGAAGAGTATTTCCCGAAGCGAAGCAACACGCCGACGGAGTCCGCCGGTACGGTGTAGTATGTGGAGATGACCGCCCAAAGAACGAGAAAAACCGGGACGAACCACGTCAACCGGGCAAACTTCTTTAAGTCGTCGATGTTAATTGGATTTTCGCGAAAATCCCGCTGCGAGTATTGAGCCATTCGGATGAGTTAGCACCCTTCCGCGCGGTGGCAAGTTATCCGGCGCTATTTCGCCCGGCGTGCGCTGTCAGCGAGATGCTCCACTACATCCTTGAAGCGCACGGCGTTCACGGGATTGGCTTTGATGCAGGCCTCGTGGGCTTCACGCATGACCTCCCGCGTCGTCGCCTTATCGGCGGTGGGATCGAGCGGCGATGCCGATTCGCCACTCTCCGGCGGCGTGCTTTCTGAAAAAAGGGCGGTGATGCCGAGATCGTCGAGCAAATCGGTATTGCGAGGGTTCCGGTTCACTACCCACAAATTTCCGCCCCCGGCATCTTCGAGTCGGTGCGCGATTCCGGCGAGCGTTCCCATGAAGGTGCTGTCCATGGACGGGCAGTTCTTCAAATCGACGACAAACGCACGCCGGCCTTCCTCGATCATCTTCACAGCGAACTCCAACGTGCACGGACTGTTGGTGAAAGTCCCCTTCCCTTCGACTCGGATAAACACGGCACCGTCGCTCTCGGTATCAGCAAATATGCTTGGTTGTGTGATCATTCTCGGTCTGTCGGCTCAAGTTACATCACTTCCGTCTGCAATTCAAACTTAGTTCCAAAGGAACGACTGACGGAGTCCGACGATTTTGCCATCTACGACGAGCAGCAGCCGCCACGCAGTGATCTTGCCGTCGTCCTTATATTCGTCGCCGATGACGGTGAACTGGCTTTCAATCTCTCCTTTCGCAGACGGGTAATGCAGTTCTTTCGCCTGCACGTGCGAGCCGAGATTTTCCTGGCGAAACTCCATCCGCACGGTCACATCGGCGGTCTGCTTCGTTTTCCACCATACGTTGAAATAATGACCGAACCGCTCCGAGCGATCCAATCCGCTCACGGCACCGAAATTTACACGGGCGCGCTCAAACTGGAGCATCGCACTGGTCGTCGGCTTCAGCGTCCGCGGGTCGCGCGGGTCGTTGAAAAAGGTGGACACCTTTGAAAACGAGAAATCGTCCGTAATCGCCAGCGGGAGCACATCCGCGCGTGGAATGGACGTAATACGTGGCGGCTCTTTTCGAGCTGCGCACGAAGCGAGCAGTGCGACTGCGGCGATTGCGGTGACGAATCGTGTCATGCCCAAAGTCATAGGGCGGAGTGCGCGCAATGTGCAAGCGCGCACCGGTCTTATAAATCGGATGGCGTGACGGGCTTCGGTATCGGCAGCGAGCCACCGGGAGTCGTGGGCACTCCGGGCGGCAGTGTCGGTGCAGCCGCCGGGGAAGGAAGCGGACTCCCGTCGTAATCAGTCGATGCCGCAGGAACGACGATGATATTATTGTTGAAATTGCACTTCAGCCCGCCGGGATCGCCCCCGAGCAGACGCATCTTCGTTCCCGGCTGAAGCGTCACGCGTCCAAACTGAAGCTGGATACTCACGGGTTTTGTGAGCGTCAC
>JAYSTZ010000059.1:0-12011 GCA_043719365.1 Verrucomicrobiaceae bacterium
GAGTTGGTTGTTTCATGGACTGATTGTGGCGTTGGGCAACTCCACTGCGTTCTGTTTAGCAAGACTCCTGCCCGCGACCAGTCTCGTTCTGTAGATCGCGAATATCGTCAGGATCAGCAAAGCAATGCCTGCCGCCGCGACCTTCAGCGAGCGGAACCAAACCCTTGGCGCAAATGTGAACTGCACTGTGTGGTGGCCGGGTTTCCCAATCCACACGCCGCGAAATGCACCGTTCACATTGAGGCACGGCACGACTTCGCCGTCCAGCTTCGCGATGATGTCGCCGGGGACGTTGGTTTCATGCAGCACCGCGAGTCCTGGAGCCGTGGCCTCGACATCAAAGGTCGTCGAATTGTTGCTCAGTCGATAGTTCGTCGCAGCAGCGACAACCCTGCTCGCAGGCTCCTTCGCGAGAGATGCGTGCGCTTTCGCGACATCGCCGGACACCGCGGCAAACGGGCGTCCGTCGCCGTTCGCAACGAGCCTGGCGACTTCCTTTGCACCATCTGCGGTAAAGGCGGCATCCGTGAAAAATGCACGCGGCCATGCTCCCTTACTCTCGCCGACTTGCAAATCGCTTTGGTAAATCACCGGCAGGATCTTCGGGTCCGGCATCGGGTCGCCCTTGTCGCTCAAAAGGTAACGAACACCGATAAAATCCAGCGACTTTTGGTTTTCCGCATAATCGTAGGTCGTCGCAGCAATCCGCCAAAGCCAGTCGTTGCGTTCCAAATGAAGCGCAGCGAAAAGCTCGCCGATGTTGCGGGACTCAAACGCTTCGGGACCGCAAATCGTCTCGATTCTCGGAATGACCGCAAAACCGGGAACGAGCGTCCCGTTCAATCCGTAAACCCGCCATGGCTCGGAGTGCGTCGCGCCTTTTACGAATTCCAAGCCGGGCGACTTCATCGCGTTGTAATCGTAGCGGCTCTTCGGATTGTAAGCGTAGTGATCGAACGACGTTTCCAAATGCGCACCCATCCGGAAGTGAATCGTAACGAACGCCGCCAGCGACAGGACGGCTGCCGTCGGTGCCCAAACGCGCTGCAATCGCATCGCGCGGCAAAGCCACGGAAGCGCGAGCAGCGAAAGCGAGATACCGGCCGCGTACTTCACGAAGAAGATGCTCTTGTAATACGAAGTCCCCACCGGATGCACCGACATCCCTTCGCGATGCGACGCTTCGGTGTAGCCCAAAAACGCTCCGTACATTGCGGCGAAAAGAAGTGCGACCGTCAGGTAAGTCCACTTCCACTCTGCCTCGTCCGCTTTGTTCCACATCTCGCGCAGACCAAGCCCCGCCACCACGAGGAGCGGAGTGAAGAGCAGAAAAGAGAACGTCACATCGAAATGATACACCGCCTGCAACACCGGAATTTTCGCAAGAAAACCCGCAGGGATTGCGCCAAACACAAACGTCGCACCAACCAGCACGCAGGCCGCGCTGGCGAGAAATACCGGTGACTGTCGCAGCGTCCGGAAACTCGCAAAGCTCCAAAGCGTGCCGAGGAGAATCAGGAAGTTTGCGCCGCAGGACAGCACAAACTCCCGCGGCGTGACCTGCCGTTGGAAGATCTCATCAAACAGACCAATCGCGAGCCCCGGCTGGAGCTGATGTACTTTCACGATCTGATATTGGCAGAATCCGTTTCGCAGCGAATCCAGCAGAAGCATCCACAACGGTGCGGCGATGAGCAGGAGAAGGAAATTGGCCCACGACATCCACGCCAGTTTCCCAAGCCGCAACCGCCACGAGCCCGATGACGCCAGCAGAATAATCACGCCGACCAGATTCATCGCTGCAATCGTAAGCGTCGCCTCCTTCGCAGTCCCTCCGTTCAGGCCCTGCCAGCTCGCAAATGCCAGCAGCGCGGCCCATCGAATCGCACCGCGCGCAGTTGCCGCCCGCGCTGCCTCCACCCAGGCGAGCAACACCCACGGCATGTACGCAAACGCAAACACCGCCACATGCGCCGTACGGAAAAGGAAGAATCCGTGGAAGCAAGCCGACAGCGTCAGCACCACGGCAACGCGGAGACTTCCCGTTGTGCGCAGCACCAGAAGCCCGCACCCGAACGCGTAAAGTAAACGCGTCAGCACCGCCTTCACATCCCACGCCCAGGACGCTCCGCCCGTAGCGATCGGCAGCCAATGAAGAGGATCGCCCCACATGTGGAAAAACTGCCCGACCTGTGAGATTCCGCACCACGAATACCGATTCCACAGCGGCATCTCCCCGTCTTCAAAAACCGCCCGATGCGCTTGAAAAACCATCGGCCAGTGGCAGCTCAACGTAGCCCCGGCATCCGAACCCACTGGGTTCTCGCTGATCTCCGGCGGGTAGATGGGAACGGTCGGCATCTTGTGATAAATCATCGGCAGTCCCGCGCTCGGCGAGACCCAGCTCATCCCGCAAAAGATGATCGGGTAGCAACTCGTGACGACACCCAGCACAGCGGCCGCAAACACGGCGCGTCGCGGATTCAAGCGGCACTGCTCCCCGAATCGCCGCCACGCCGCCGCTGCGCGCTTTGTCTGGAAACCCCAATGCAGCAGCGCTGCAAAGAACGCGAAAAACGACGCGAACTGAACGCCGAACATCGCCCAATTTGGCTCCCATGGGTCTGCGATTCTCAGGAATGGGTCAAACTTGACAGTCCGCTTACTTGGCGTGGCTGCATCGGACTGAAATTCCCCCGCCCCAATTGTCCGGCTCCATCGCCCCGAGACGGTCCGCACGGTCATTCCTTCAAACCGCAACGCTGCCGCAGCATCGGCGAACTCGATCGAGAAAGACCGATATCTGCCGCTGCGCGCAATATGAACCGTGGACGATGCGACGCCGTTCTGATCCGGCTTCATTTGGACCGTCCAATTCCGGGGAACATTCCCCTCTTCAAACGAAAACCGCACCTCGCCGGGCGCTTCAAGTTTCATGGACCACTGCACGAGCGCCGGACCGTGCGCTGCGTCCTTGGGCGCGAAAATGTCCGCTTCAATGAGCCAGCAAAAAAGTGCCGCGAGGATGAGCGCGGGCAGCACACACCGATGAATCCAGTGTCGCGCGTCTCGTACATTCGACGATGATTCCTCGCGCAGGGCTGCTGCGTGGTTGGGCTGTTGGTCGGGCATTTCTCATTTCCGTGATAGAAAGGTTCGTGCCAATCAGGCAGGGCGTTTGCTTTATGTCAGGCCAGCCCAATCATGTCCGAACTTTCTATTACCAAAGCGCCCGCGCTCACCGCCCGCACGTTTGCCGTGCTTTTCCTGCTCATCGCCGTCGTCGGCTCCGCGCTTCGCATCTCGGATTCCGCATCCTTCCGCCGCACCGGGTTTGATGAGATGATCTACCGGCGCTACGTGAATATGATGGATGGCGGAAAACACACCGTCGGGGTCTTTCAGCGCGACATGACGATGTCGCCGTATGCCATCCAGGTGGAAGGCTCCGGCGCATCATCAATGCCGGATTTGTGCGGCTTTTTCCTCGATACCCAGGCGCCCGCAACAACCGAGTGCGAGCTGCCGCCCACGCGATTTCTCTACATTTACACGTCATGGATCTGGAAGCGCCTGCAGTTCGGCGATGCCCCGCCACTGCCTCCGGCGGAAATGAGCGCGCAGAACCCCACAGACGACCGTTCCCGCGACGCCGATCACCGCGATCCCGCGCTCACTTCGCTGCACCGTGTCGCGTGCCTGTTCACGATCCTGCTCATGATTGCGGGCGGCCTCTTCGCCTGGCGGATGGCTGGCTACGGAGCGGGCCTTGGTGTGCTTGCGCTCATGGCGTTCAGCCCGATGCAGCTTCACTTCAGCCAGCACGCGCTCATCGACGGCTTCTTTGCGTTCTGGGCGCTTATGTGTCTTTGGACTACATGGGAATGCCTGCGAAATCCCGAGTCGAAAGGCTGGCTCACAGTTCACACATTCGCCCTCGCGCTCATGGCGTTAGCAAAACTCGAAAATGCCTTCTTCGTCTGCGTAGGGCTCGGCGCAATTGTTGTCGCCAACCGCTGGCTGAAATTCGGGAAAGTGACGCCGCGCTTTGTGCTGGCAAGCCTCGGCGGGCCGCTCATCGGCGTATTCCTCCTCGTTGCGATGGCCGGTGGCCCAGGCACGTTCTTCGCGATTTACAAGACTCTCGTCGTCAAAGCGCAGAACCTCCAATACGCGAAACTGACCGGCGACGGGCCTTGGTATCGCTACTTTCTCGACATGATGATCCTGAGCCCGATCGTCGTCATTCTAGCCATTGGCGCTCTGTTCAAGCTCACGCCCACCCGCAAGGAAGTCGCATTCGTCGCTGTTTTTGTCGCAGCAAGCTACCTCGTGATGTGCAACATCCAATACGGGATGAACCTGCGCTACACGAGCATCTGGGAGATGCCCTTCAGGCTCGGCGCGTTTCTGTTGATTTGGGACCTTTGCGCCCGGTTCCAACATCGCCAATGGCTCGCGGCCTGCCTGCTCGTGAGTTTTCTTTGCGCTTACGAATTGCGCCAATACGAAATCGTGGGCACCGATCCGAAACGCCCTCTCTACGAGCTCGTCCCGAACGATCTCCTAAAACTCGTGCGCATCCTCAAATCGCCGTCCGATTTGTAAATAGCACCCGCCCCGATCTTACTTCTTCTTTTTCACCGGTGTGATCTTCGTGGTGCCGGACTTGGTGCCGGTCGATTTCGCAGCGGGCTTGGTCGTCGAAGATTTTCCTGTGGTGCTCTTCTTCGTGGGCTCGGGCTCGGTGATTTTCTTCACGAAAGTGAGCAGCAAGACTAGCTCGCGCGAGGTGGCTTCCGCACCTTTGGCTGCGCTTTTAGTTACCGCAGGGGCGGTATGGATCAGCACGGTCTCACCGCTGCTGGTGGAGCCGTTGAAATACACTTCCCGCGTTGCGAATTCGACAACGGACAAGTTGTCCTCGCTCCGCTTTCCGTGCATGGCCCGGTCGGTCGCCTTTCCCGCAAACGTAATGGATTTCTCTCCCACCGATGGCGTGACTTCCAGCGTCAACCCAAGCGGAACGGACGCCCCGCCCGGAGCGGATTGAGTTTGCGTGACTTCGATGGTGGCTTTCTCGCCCGGAGCAGTCGTGACTTTCGGCGCACTGAGGACGTTGACTCCTTTGACTTTGTCCAGTTTGAGCGAGGATGCGGTCACCACCGTGCCCGCCGGAACATCAGCGAACTTCGCGGAAACCTCGATAGTCGTGGCGGCTTGGAGTGGCAGTGCGGCAGTTAAAATCAGGAGAAATCGTTTCATTGCGCGGCATTATAGCGATCCGCTTTGCGATGTGCGAGCGCTTCCCTCTGGAAAAATTCGGCGCTCGCCGAGTGATTTTCCTGCCCCCTCGAACGTCTCGCATTGTACAGTCAGGCGATGTCCGATTCTATTATATCTGCTGCTCTCGAAGTAGCCATGTCCGCCGCCCGTGAGGCTGGCGCAAGTTTGCGCGCAAATTTCGGCAAGGTCGCCGAGGTCAATGAGATGCTCGCCCACGACATCAAGCTCGCGCTTGATGTGGAGACTCAGGATCTTATTACCGCGCGACTGCTCGGCAGATTTCCAGACCACGCAATCTACGGCGAGGAAGGACTCGCGGGGAATCAAGCGAGCGAGTGGCAGTGGATCGTTGATCCCATCGACGGAACCGTGAACTACTTCTACGGCATTCCCCATTACTGCATCAGCATCGCACTTCGACACGGCGGGGAAATGCAACTCGGCGTCATCTACGATCCGCAGCGCGACGAAATGTGGCACACCGTCGCCGGAGAGCCCGCATTTATGAATGGCGAGCGCATCAGCGTCAGCCCGCGCACCGCGCTTTCCGACGCCGTCGTATCGGTCGGTTTTTCGAAAACCAAGGAGACCATCTCCGCCGGTCTCGCGCTGCTTCCGCTCTACGTGCAAAGCGTCCGCAAATGCCGCCTCATGGGCAGCGCCGCACTCGACCTCGCATACGTGGCGAGCGGACGGTTCGATGCGTATATCGAGCAGAGCGTCAGCCTCTGGGATGTCGCCGCAGGCAAGCTCCTCGTGGAAAATGCAGGCGGCAAATTCGAGATGACGCCCCGTGCCGACAACCCCGATAAAATCTCCGTCCGCGCGTGGAACGGCAAAATTCAACTCCTCCCGCAACAATGACACTCGTCGGACTCGGCTACGATGTTCACCGCTTCGCCGAAGGGCGCAGGCTCGTCCTCGGCGGCGTGGAAATCCCCCACCCTTTCGGGCTCGATGGGCACAGCGATGCAGACGTGCTCTGCCACGCAATCGCAGACGCAATTCTCGGCGCAATCGGCGAGGCAGACATCGGCCATCACTTTCCCAATACCGACCCTACGTGCGCCGGGATGAACTCCCTCGACATCGTCCGTCGCTCCGTGGAACTCGTCCGCGCACAGGGCGGCCGTCTTGTAAATATCGACGCCTCGCTGATCGCTGAAGCACCCAAAGTCGCACCACACATCGCCGCGATGAAAGCTGCGCTCGCACCTGTTCTCGGGCTCGCAGAGCGGCGCGTCGGGATAAAAGCCACCACGAACGAGAGGATGGGATTTCTCGGACGAAAAGAAGGAATTGCCGCGATGGCCGTCGCCTCCGTGGAAATGCCTGACTGAACCATGTGCAGTGAGGGATACCGAGGACGCATCGCCCCTTCCCCCACCGGCCTTCTTCATCTCGGCCACGCCCGAACGTTCCAGACCGCCCATGACCGCTGCCGGGCAGCGCACGGAACGCTCATTTATCGAAACGACGACCTCGACGGTCCACGTTGCCGCCCGGAATTTGTCGAAGCCGCAATCGAGGATTTGCGCTGGTTCGGGCTGACATGGGATGAAGGCCCGGTTGCGCAAAGCGAGCGAATGACGCTCTACCGCTTAGCCTTCGAGCAGCTTCGCGCCGGCGGGCACATCTTCCCGTGCCGATGCTCGCGCAAAGAAATCGCCTCCGCGCTTTCCGCACCGCATCCGGGCGACGAAGAGCCGCCGTATCCCGGCACATGCCGGAACGCAGACACAGACATCCCCCGCGCCGGAGTGAATTGGCGATTCCGAGTTCCCCATGGCCGCGAGGTTCGTTTCACCGACGGGAATTTCGGGCCGCAAAAAGCCACAGCGGGACATGAATTCGGTGACATCTTGGTATGGCGAAAAGACGACTTCCCAAGCTACCAGCTCGCGTGCGTTGTCGATGACGCACTCATGCGCATCACCGAGGTCGTGCGGGGCGGAGACCTTCTCAGCAGCACGTTCCGACAACTCCTGCTCTTCAAAGCTCTCGGATACAATGCCCCGGCGTATCACCACTGCCCGCTCGTGAAGGACGAGCGTGGTGTGCGGCTCGCAAAGCGTCATGACTCTCTAAGCCTGCGCTCACTGCGGACTCGTGTCTCTTGATCTGAGTCAACCCGAAAGGGAAATGATGCCGCCTCCGCACTTGCCATAAAAACATCCACCTCTAATGTCCGCCGCTGCTCCAGCAAAACAACGATGAGTACCATATTTTTAAAGAGATTTTTGAAGAACCCGTTTCAGGTGGCCTCCATCGTGCCCAGCTCCCAAACGCTCATCCGAAAAGTCTCCGACAAAATGGATCACTCAGCCCCCCGCGTCATCGCAGAATACGGCCCCGGCGAAGGCTGCCATACCCGCGAGATCGCCCGCCGGATGCACCCGGAATCGAAGCTCATGCTCTTTGAACTCGACCGCGAACTCTCCCAGCACCTCGAGAAACAATTCGCCCACGATCCGCGCGTCAGCGTCCACAACATGGACTGTGCAAAACTGCCCGACATACTCGTAGAAAAACAACTTCCGCACTGCGATTACGTCGTCTCCGGAATCCCATTCAGCATTTTAGAAAAAGGCAAGAAACGCGAAATCCTCGAGAACACGCACGCCGTCCTCGCCCCAGAAGCCCACTCAGCGTTCATCATTTATCAGGTCACCAATGAACTGCGCACCCGCGGCCATTGCGACCACTTTGAAAAAGCCGAGAGCCAGTATTGCCTGGCCAATCTCCCGCCGATGTTCGTCACCAAATTCTACAAACACGGCGGCAACGGAAAAAACGGGAAGCACTAGTGCTTTCTCGCTTATTAGACGAGGGCAAGCCGCCGTGTTTATCGGCTGTAACTCGTCGCAAGCGTGCATCGAACCCCATCGCTTGCGACCAGTCACAACTCACAAAACCAATCACTTCGCGGCCTTCGGCTTCGCCTTGTCCCCGCTGACTCGCGAGAGCCCCACCGTTTGCGCCGCGTGAATCACGAGGTCTGCTACGCGGCGCTGGAGACGCCGTGCGCGCAGATACATCCACAAAACGAAGATCCCGTACACCGCCCACAGCAAGTAGTCGCGGCCTCCCATCACGAGCTGCCGGTAAAGCAGCACACTCAATGACACCGCGTGCAGCAGGAACGTCGTCGGCACCATCTGTGTGCGGAGTCTTGCACGCGTGAGACACTTCGGGCCGCCGTGATACTCCGTCACCGTGGCAACGCTCACGCTCCACCACAGCGTGCCGTAAACCAGCACGTCCCAGCACTTCCAGCCCGTGTCCGTCGAATAGCGCCAGCCTTCCGTCTCGATAAGTTTGAAAACCTCCGTGAGCAACACTTCGCGCCCCTGCCCTGTTTCGTTCCAAAAGTCGATCTGCCCGATGCTCCCCTTGTGCGCTTCGCGGGTGATGCCCGGCTCGGGCGCGCGGATGACGGCGCTCGGCGTGCGCTTGAACTTCAGCCACGTAAAATAGCGCGCCCATCCGCGTCCGAGCGGCTGCATGAACGCCAAGAACGCCACCAGCAACCGCGCGCGGATGCTGTCGTATTCCGGCTCGATGCGGATATTCACCATCCATGAAAGCGACACGCTCACCGTCCCGAGCAGCATCACCACCGGCACCGCGCGCAGCCATTCCAGCGGGATGCCCAGCACGCCCACAAACAGCGTCAGCCCGATCCATTCGATGCTGCTCAAATACGCCGCGAGCTGCGAAATCGGCGCGGGATACAGCGATTGGAAAAAGCCCTGCCCAAACACCCCGTGGTAAATCACCGGCTTGCTGAACCACCACGTCAGACGCGGCGCGCCGTAGATTTGCCCCTTCCATTTCGCCGTCCCCGTCGGCCCGAAAAAGATGAGATGCTTAAACCTCAGCATCGCCTCCGCCTCGCCGTAGCCCTCCTGCTGCTTGCGAAACGCATCCAGCGTGAACCGCCGGTAGTGCCACACGATTGCGCTCGGCGAGAAAGCCACCACGCCCCCCTGCGTTTGCAGCCGCCAGCAAAAATCCACATCGTCCCCCGCCTTCCGATACTCGCTATCGAATCCCCCCACGCTATCGAACGCCCAACGCCAAAACGCCATGTTGCACCCCGGCACATGCTCCGCCACCACATCCGTCAGCAGCACATGACTCGGCCCGCCCGGACTCGCCGCCACCGCAGCCTGAATCCAATTCACCGCTGGCGGCGAAATATTCGGCCCACCCACGCCCGCGTAGTCGCCGCTCGTGATTGCACACACCAAGTAATACAGCCAGTCCGGGTCCGGCATACAATCGCTGTCCGTATAAGCGATCAGCTCGCCGCTGGAGATCCGCGCCCCCTCATTACGCGCAAACGACAGGCCCATATTCTTCTGCACATGATGGATAAAATGCGGAAGATTTCCCCCCTTCCGCGCCGCCAGCCACGTCGCCACGATCTCCGGCGTATTGTCCTTCGAGCCATCATCCACCAGCACGATTTCAAAATCCCGATACCGCACTTCATCCAGCGCGCGAAGACAATCGCCCAGCGTCTTCCCGCCATTATAGCTGCACACGATCACACTCACGCGCGGATACCTTTTCAGCGGCACCCGCTCCGTAATCGCACCCTCCCCCGCCAGCTTCTTCTTCAAAACCTCAAACGCCTTCTTCGGCTGCCGGTCCTCCGTCACCAGACCGAACTTCCAATCCGTAATCTCACTCCCACCCGTGAACCACTCATCCGTCCACGCAAAGAAAATCGTCCCCGTCGCACCGCCCTGCACCACCACATCCAGATGCCAGTCCAAAATTTCCGCCTGCCGGTCCTCCCCATTCCGCAGCGTATCCAGCCCAAATTCGCCCAGGATCAGCGGCTTCTCGTCCGCGATATTTTGAAGACGCGCCAAGTACCGCTCAAAATCCAACCGCCGCTCCAGATACACATTCAGCGAAAGGAAATCCACATTCGCCGGGCGCAAATATTCCGTCGGCGGAAAGCTCGCGTAACTATAAAGCGGACGCGGGTCCGTCGCACGCGCCACATCGATCAGCTTCTCCAAAAATCGCTCCACCCTCGCCGCCCCCAGCCAGCGAATCATCGTCGTCGGCACCTCATTCCCCACCAGATACGCAAAAATCGCCGGATGCCCCACATTCTTCGCCACCGTCTCCCGCACCACGCGGATGATTTGCCGCATCAGCGACCGCGAATTCAAAAACTCCACATGCTGCGTCCACGGGATGCTCACCAGCACCCGCAGACCGTGCTTTGCCGCCGAGTCCAGCAGCCAGCGCGGCGGCACATGATACACCCGGATCAAATTGATCCCCAACTCCCGCATCATCCCGAAATCCCGCGCCGCCAGCTCCGGCGTGCTGATGAAATCGCCATCCGCATTTGCACGAAAAGGCCCATACGTCACCCCCTTCAAAAACCATTTTCTATCCCCTTCGAAGAAGAATTTCGACCGCACACGAATAGGCGGCATATCAATGGAAGCGTTGGCAGAATCAAGCATCGGCGCTGCGGTGAATAAATGAGTCCCGCCAATCAATCAACGCATCGCTCGAAAAAAAAGCGCGCCGAAGCTCAAACGTGGCACCGTCCGACTACGCTCCGGCAGCCATTTTCGCGATGAACGCTGCGTGCTCTTCGCTGGCCAGCCCTTCCGCAAGTTTTGCCAGCACGCGGGCGGCGTCGAGGTCGAGAAGGGCGTTCATGTCCAGCCACAGGCCGGGGAAAATGTGGCTGCAAATGACGCCGGAAGCATCCGGTAAAATGTGGACGTAATCATCCTCGACAAGCTCCAGCCAGTCCACGCATTCATCCACGGTCCGCCACAGGAGATATTCGCGCACGCCAGCCCGGCGGTAAGTGTCGAGTTTCGCGGTAGAATCCACGCTGGCGCTGCTGGCTGCGATTTCCACGACGAGTTCCGGTGCGCCGACAAGATACCCTTTTTTGTCCATGCGCACTTGCCCTCCATACTCCGGCAACAGCCGGAGCGAGCCGTCCGGCTGCGGCACTTCATCCGCGCCGAGACGGGTGCTGGTGTTCGTGGATGCGCGGGTGCCACGCGTGGCGGCGGCGTAAGTGCCCATCCACGTTTGAAGGATACTATCAGGATCGCCGTGTTGGTCGGCGCGAACGGGTGAAGCCATATAAACAATTCCTTGAATCAATTCAGCTTTCTTCACTTCCGGCATCGCATCATAGCGGCGCAGAAACTCGGAAGCCGTGAGTTGGTCGCCGTTTTCTAACGGCGTCACGTCTCGCGACACCAAAGGGCGCTTTTTAGCGGGCGGTGAAAACAGAGCGGTCATGATGAAAACCATTTAGCACTTGGCGCGAGGAATGTCGAATGGAAGCGTCGGCAGAATCAAGCATCGGCGCCGCGATGAATAAATGGAGCCTCCCGAAAATGTCGAACCCCGCGTGAAGAAGGACGTGATTAAAAGATGCGGGCGCAAAAAGTCGGATGCGCGGCGTAGCTCGACTTTCCAAAGTCGAGTTTTGACGTTTTCATCAGAGAGAACCACCTCCCTTTCTGTGACCGCTACTCGACATTGGAATGTCGAGCTACGTTTTTGCGCCCGCATCATTAAAAAGTGGAATGAAAGAGTGGCGGTTACGCCGAAGGCGTTGAATCACTCAGCCCAAGGTTGCGAGGAACGAGCTACCTTGGGTGATTCCGCGAAGCGGCATATACCCCGAAGGGGTTCCATCCGTGGCGCGCGATTCGATGAAA
>JAYSTZ010000581.1:0-19204 GCA_043719365.1 Verrucomicrobiaceae bacterium
GCGAGAATGCGGAGCGAGGCCCCGTTTTCATGAGGGAAAACAGGGAGCGTCTCCGCGAAGAGTTCCACCATGATGTCGCTCCAGCCGCCGCGAGTCAGCGCAGTCGTGCCGTCCCAATCCATGAAGACGTGCCGGATCGGGCGGGGTCGAAAGGCGGGCGTGAGTTCGATTGCGTTCATCGGCGTTTCACCTCGTCCCACAGCGCATCGAGTTCGGTTAGCGTCATCGTATCCAGCGCCAGGCCGCGTTCCAAGGCGAGCGATTCGACTCCGCGAAAGCGCGTGCTGAATTTGTCCGTCGCACGCTGAATCGCCACTTCGCCGTCCACCTTCAGTTTCCGCGACAGATTCACCACGGCAAAGAGCAGGTCGCCGAGTTCATCCTCCACTTTATCCGGGTCGCCGATGGCCTCCTCCAGCTCCGCGAGTTCCTCGCGCACCTTGGCGATGACGGGCGGAACCTCCGACCAGTCAAAGCCTACTTTTGCCGCCCGCTTCTGCACCTTTTCCGCCCGCATCAGACCCGGCAGACCTTCGGTGATTCCATCCAGCGCGCTGGCCGTTTTCACGCCCTTTTCCGCGCGTTTGATCTCCTCCCAGCGGGTGAGCACCGCGTCGGCGTCCGCCGCATTTTCCGACCCGAAAACATGCGGGTGACGGCGCACAAGTTTTTCCACGATGGAGCGCACACAATCATAGAAACCAAACCGCCCTTCCTCGCCCGCCATCTGCGAATGAAAGACCACTTGCAGGAGCAAATCGCCCAGCTCCTCCCGCAAATTCGCATCATCACCCGAGTTAATCGCCGCAGCGACTTCATACGCCTCCTCGATGACACTCTGCCGCAGCGAAGCATGATTTTGCTCACGGTCCCAAGGGCACCCATCCGGCGCACGCAAGCGGGCCATGATTCGGAGCAATTGCTCCAGCGGAGTAAATCGCGGGTCGAGTGCGTCAGCGGCGGTCTTCGGAAGTGGCTCCATAAATGTCCCGCGTGAGTAGAAGCCCCACGCCTCCGCCGCAAGGGTAAAGCTTTGGCTGGCGTGAACGCGCAGAAAAGTAGCCGCTTGCTGGACGGTGAAACCGCGCTAAGATCAATTCCATGATGAATATGGAAATCCTTTCACTGCGTAGTCACTTGTCACACGGCTGCTCCGTAGGCTGAAGGCTCTCTCTTTTTCATAACCCATGCTCTCCTGCTCTACTTGCTGGAATTCTGGACGCCACACCGACGGTGCGGCGATGATCCAAGAAATCCTCGACCTCGGGTTCGAAAATGTCGAACTCGGCCACGGCATCCGCCTTTCGCTCGTCGATGGCATCCTCAAGATGCATCAGTCGGGGAAGGTGAAGTTCACCTCGCTCCATAATTTCTGCCCGCTACCGGTGGAAATCACGCGGGCCTCGCCGGACTGTTACCAGATCAGCGCCGCCAGCCAGAGCGAGCGGGAGCGGGCGATCCGTCATACGTTCCAGACGATCGATTTCGCGAAGCGTCTCGGTGCGAAATTTGTGGTGATGCATCTCGGCAGCGTGCCGATCGACGATTACACGACGAAGCTCGTGAAGATGGCGGAGGTCGGGATGATGATGACGAAGCAATTTGTCCGCACCAAACTCGAAGCGGTGAAAGCGCGTGAGTCGAATCAGGCGAACCCGTTTGCGCGGGCAAAAGAGAGCTTCCGGCGAATCGTGGACTACGCGGGCGAACGCGGCATAAAGCTCGGCGTGGAGAGCCGCCACAGCTACGAGGAGATTCCCAGCGAGACGGAAATGATGGATGTGCTCGCGGAGTTTCACCCGCCGACGACGGGTTACTGGCACGACTTCGGGCATGTGCAGGTGAAGCATAATCTGAGTTTTCTGGACCACGTCTCGTGGATGCAGAAAGTCGCGGGACGCCTCATCGGCTGCCATCTGCACGATACGAAATGGCCGGGCCGCGACCACATGGCGCCGTTCACCGGTGACGTGGAGTATGACAAGCTTCTGCCGCTCCTTCCGCCCGATATGTTGTTTGTTTTTGAAATGAGCCCGCGACGCACGAGGGATGAGATCGTCACGAGTCTTGCGAAGTGGAAAGAGCGATACGGGGCGTGAGAAAAGCCCTGCTGTGGATTCTGCAAGTCGGCCTTACCGCCGGACTTCTGTGGCTCGTTTTTCACGATCCCGGGAAGCAGCGTGCATTGAAGGATGCGATCAAGCAGGCTGACTGGCGATGGCTAGTCGCAGGGGTCGGTGCTTACGGTTTGTTTGAACTTCTGGCAGGCGTGCGATGGCAGATTTTGCTCCGTGTTCAAGGAATCCGCATTTCGTGGACGCGCATGTATGGGCTTCTAATGGTGGGGCTTTTCTTCAGCCTTTTCATCCCCGGCGGGACGGGAGGGGACTTGGTGAAGGGATACTATCTTTTGAAGGAAGCGCCGGTCGGCAGAAAGACGTCGGCGGCGCTCAGCGTGGTGATGGACCGGCTGCTCGGACTGCTCGGCGTGGCGATTCTCACGGGGACGATTACCGGGCTACGGTGGGACTGGCTCACGAGCGATCCTGTCACGAAAAACTACATCTATTCCGGGATCGCCGTGCTCGCCGTTTGCGTCGGTGGAATGGCGCTGGCGGGGATAGTCTCGGCGTTTCGGCTCATCCATCGGCTGCCGGAAAATCTGCCGGGAAGGAACTTCCTAGCCACGCTCAGCGGTGCCTACGCGCTCTATGGGCGTGCGTGGCTCGCGACGATTGCCGCCGTGGTGATTTCCATCGCGGCGCACTGCGCGCATTACACGACTTTTTACTGCGCCAGCCGGGCCATCGAAATGTCCGGTCCGCGAAATCCGAGCGCCCTAGAACTCTACTCCGCACTTCCCGTCATTGAGACGGTTGCGGCTTTGCCGCTCACGCCGGGCGGACTCGGGACGCGGGAGAAGCTCTTCGACGATATGCTCACGTCGCTGTGCGAATTGAGCGAAGGCATCGCGCCGAGTATCTCGATGATCGGCTATTTGTGCATCGCGTTCTGGGGAATTGTGGGCGGCTTTTTCTACGTGTTTTACCGACCGAGCAAATCCGAGCGCGACGCCGCGCTCGCGGAGACCACTGCACAACTCGGCAAGAAACTTCCCGGATCATGAACCCACGCCCTTTCGTCACCGCAAACTTCGCCATCACCGCCGATGGTCGCATCAGCACCCGCAACCGCACGCCGAGTGATTTCTCCAGCGCCGCCGACAAGCGCCGCTTCTTGGAAATCCGGGCAGCCTGCGACGCCGTCCTCGTCGGCGCGCGCACTCTCGCCTCCGACACAATGACGCTCGGCCTCCCTGCGGACGACCTCCGCGCCGCTCGGAAAAAGCGTGGGCAGACCGAATATCCGCTGCGAGTTATCGCGACGAATACGGGGCGTCTTTCGCCCGAGGCCCGCGTCTTCACGAGTGGATTGCCGCCCGCCGTGGTATTCAGCACGCGTCGCATGTCCACGCGCACCTGCACCGCGCTCGCGGGAGTCTGCGATCTTTTTCTCCATCTCGCAGATGCGGTGAAACTCGCAGCCATGCTCGCGACGCTCCGCGAAGAATATCGGGTGAAGAGGCTCGTGTGCGAAGGCGGCGGAACCTTGCTGAAAGCGATGCTGGCCGCCGACCTTGTGGATGAGCTTCATATCACCATGTGCCCGCTGATTTTTGGCGGAGCCAAAGCGGCGACGCTCACCGGTCCGGCCGGCGATTACCTTCCTGCCAGCGTAAAGCTCAAGCTCGTCGAAATGGTCCCCTCCGGCGACGAGTGTTTCACGCGCTACGCGGTCGTTCGCGGAGCGAAGAAGTAGTCATACGATCTTCCGAAAAAAGAGACGGTATGGCGAAGCGGACGAATGGCAGCGGGTAGGGTGGGCGTCTCGCCCGCCGATTCGGGCGTCACGCCTGAATCATCGAACGCACAAGTGACGTGATATCTGCCAGAGGCATTCCGGAACACTCCACCGGGCACTGCGCAAGATGCGCAGCGCGGCAGGCGGGACGCCCACCCTACCCGCCGCCGATCGATTCGCTAATTGAGGACAGCTCTCTATTTGCAGAAGATGGTTTCAGCGGTCGTTCCAGAGGATGCGAAGATTGTGCGAAGCGCGTCCGGCGGCGATGACGTCGTGCTTCCCGTCGCCATCAAGGTCGGCGACGGCGAGGTCTTCGCAGGCAGTTTCTTTGTCGATGACGGTCTCGCGCCATTGCTCGCCTTTGTCATCAAGCGCGGTCCAGACAGCTAGGCCAACACTGTCGCCGGGTTTTGCGCCGCGCCAGCCGACGATGATTTGGTCGCCGCCAGTGCCGAGAACTTCGGCGCAAGCGAGGGCGTGGCCTTGGACGAGTTTGTCGGTAAGGACAGTGCGGCGGGGTTCCTTCTCCTCGGGGGGATCAGAGAGATTTGTGTAAATAACCAACTCGTTGCCGTGCATCGGCTCGATCGTTGCGAGAAATGGAACGTCGCTAGGATTCTCAATCAGCCCAAGTCTTACCTCACCGACCCCGCGGCATCCGCTCTTTCCGTTGTTCTGAACTGGGGTCAGCTTGTTGAATTGGCCGTCGCGACGGTGGAGTACAGTGAGTCCCTCTCGCCCGCCGAGAATGATCGTTTTGTGAGGTCGAGGCCGCTTGGGCTTGTTCATCTCGAAATTATGCGTCGCGTGCATCGACTCATTGATGACCTCGCTCTTCCACTCCGCCTTCACATCCGCCGATTTACGGTAAAGCAGCACTTTAACCGGTGCGCCTTCCCCGTTCTTGTTCCCACGCCCGTGCAGCGGCAGCACGACGAGCCCCCAATCCTTTTCCCCAAACTGCACCCACTTCATCCGATGCGTCGTCGGTTCGACGCTCGGAAACTTCACGGGCTCCCATTTCTGCGTCCGGTCGGCGGGCGGGATGAGGTAGAAGACTGCGCCGCTATTCTCGGTGTCGCCGGGGTTCCACTCGGCTCCGATGGCGATTTCGCATTTGCCGTCGCCGTCGATGTCCTGTGCGGCGATGCAGACGTTGTCGTTTTTCGTGAGTTCCTCGGCGATGACGTAGCGGGGCCAATCCGCGCCGCGTTTGCCGGGGTTTTTGTACCAGCGGATTTGGCGGGCGTCGGCGAGGAGGATGTCGGGGAGCTTGTCCCCATCGACATCCGCGATGGCGGTGCCGTAGCCGATTTTCACGGACTTATCGATGTCCTGAGCGGTGAACTTTGGTTCTGGCGGCGCGGCGATGACGGCGGCGGCTGTGGCGAGGAGAAGGAGTGGTATCTTCATTGCGCAAGCATGAGCACAACTGGAGGAAAGAACAAGTCTGGCCGTTGTCCCACTACGCGGTCGAACTACAATCCGGAGAGTCCTTCGGTATTTTGCCGGGAAGCGGGAAGGGGACGTGCCCGAATGCCGACTTATACCATCTTCTGAAAACAAAATGACTACGAAGGGCGCGAAGGACGCGAAGATGACAAAGAAATGAAGCCCTCACCTTCGCGTCCTTACCGAGCTTCGTAGTCACCTCATCGTCGGTCTGATTGTCTTTGCGAGATGGTGTTACACGACCTGTTACATGAGCTGCAACGCGCAGTCCAACTCGGCTTCCGTATTGTAAAAATGCGGGCTGAAGCGGAGGAAGTCG
The DNA here is from genome assembly GCA_043719365.1 of Verrucomicrobiaceae bacterium. GTDB lineage: Bacteria > Verrucomicrobiota > Verrucomicrobiia > Chthoniobacterales > Chthoniobacteraceae > SXWH01. Next base: position 5,636 of record JAYSTZ010000581.1, read on the forward strand.
CGTCCTTGCGGGTCATGGCGGAGCGAGCAGGTGATGTTCGCTTTCTCCAATATCCCGAACAGCTCGGTGGAGCTTTTTTGCGGGTGCCGGAACGTGGTGATGCCGCTGGCGTTCGGCCCTTCGGCGGGACCGGTGATTTCGTAGCCTTTCGCGCGGAGTGCGGCGACGAGGTGCGCTTTGAGCGCGAGGATGCGGGCTGCGATGGCGTCGAGGCCGTAACGCATGAAAAGCTCGATGCCCGCATTCATCCCGTAGCAGCCGACGATGTTGAGCACGCCGGGCTCGTAACGCTGCGCACCGGGGACGAATCGTACTTCGGGCTGGGCGATGAAATTGGGCGAGTGGATATTCCACGCGCCGAGGAGTGAAGGGCGGCAGAAGTCGTGGTGTTTGCGCTTCACATAGACGATGCCGATGGCGCAGGGGCCGAGCATCCATTTGTGGGCGTCGGCGCTGAGGAAATCGACGTGCGCGACGTCCATGGGAAACGCACCGAGCGTCTGGATGGCATCGACGGAAAACAGGACGCCGCGTGCATGGAGGAGGCGTCCGATGGCGCTTACGTCGATGCGGTATCCGGTAAAAAAGTGGCAGCTTGCAAGGGCAACGAGACGGGTGCGCGGAGTGAGCGCGGCCTCGACAAGTTCGGGTGTGATTTCGCCGGGGCGCTCCGGCTCCAGCATCCGGACGACGACGCCACGGAGACGCAGCTCGATCCACGGATAGACGTTCGCCGGATAGTCGCCCGCGTAGCAGAGAATCTCGTCGCCGGCTTCCCACGGGATGCCGTTGGCGAAGAGCGAGAGACCGAGAGAGGTGGGGCCGAGAAGGGCGATTTCGTCAGCCTCGGCGCCGATGAAACGCGCGCAGAGGGCGCGCATGTCTTTGATGTCGCGAAGGGTCTGTGCGAATTCCTGCGGAGCTTCGCTGGCTTCACGAACGTGGGCGATCATCGCATCCGCCACCGGTCCCGCGAGGGAGGTGACTGCGGCGTGGCCGAAGAAGCGCAGTTTGCGGGCGACGGGGAAAAGGGCGAGGCGTTCGGTTTCGGTGAACATGAGTTATCCGGTACAGATGATATTCGTGTAGCCTTCGCCGGGAAGGAGGCCGGTGTAAGGGACAAGTCCGCGACGGTTGGCACGATGGATTTTGAAGCCGATGCTGCGGAGTGTATCGAGAAGCTCCGCCTCGCTCGTGCCGAAGCGCGCAAGGCACGGCGGGTTGAGCTCGACCAGCATCGTAGGGCGAGACCTGCGGAGAATGTCCGCGCCGCCGCGAAGGACGCGGACTTCAGCGCCTTCCACGTCGAGTTTCACGGCATCAATCCCGCGAACGCCGTGAGTCTCCGTAAATTCAGCGAGTGTCGTCATGCTCACTGTTTCCGTGAGCGCGCCCGTGTCGGCGGTGGCGATGTGGCCGCGTCCGCCGTTGCTCGCATCGGGGATTTCAAAACTGACCTCACCTTTTGCATCCGACAGCGCAAGCCGGAATGCCTCGGCGGTCGAGCGGTTGAGCGCGAGGTTGGCCTGGAGTTGCTCGAAGTTTCTGCCGACCGGCTCGAATGCGAAAACCTTCGCGCCGAATCGCGCAGCTTGTAGGGCGTAGTAGCCGAAGTAGGAGCCGATGTCGAAAAACACGGTGCCGGGCCGCGCGACGGCGAGGAGTTCACGGCTTTCATTGCGGTCGAAAAGGCCGTGGTAAAAGAGCTTCCGCTGTAGCGTGCATTCGATGCCGAGATTCCATTTTAGTCCGCGACGCTCGACCTGCATAACTTTGCCACGGTGCAGCGATTCGATGCCGAGCCCTTTCACAGCAGCCTCCACGATCCGCCACTTGCCGGTGTGGTAAGGCGTTCGGAGGGCGTAGAATTCGATGAGCTTCCAAAAAGCAGATTTCACGCGGCGGTGCTTAGCGAAGGGCTGCGATGATGTCGCGCTGAATCCTCAATCTTCCCATTTCAGCCGGATGAGAAACTCCATGAGCATGCCGTAGAAATCGATCTTCAGCACGGCCATCGTGCGCTCCGGGTCGCCATTGGCGCTGCCGTATCGCGACTCCATGTCCTCCTGCGTGACGTCCCAAATTTCCCCAAGCGTGAGGCGCGCGATATTTAACGTGTGAAGCCAAGGATCGAGATGCCGCGGCGGGATGCGGAGAACAAGTTCGTCGAACTCGTCAGGCTTCATCGCGGCAAGATCATCCACCACCATATCGACTGCATTTGCAAAAAGATCGTGTAATTCCGGCTCTACGTTTTCCTTCCAGTCCTCGTCGATTTCCTCGTCTTTTCCGCCCGTGGGGCTCTGGTAAATTCGGGCGTTTGCGCGATCGTCGTCGGTGGATGCGATGCCTGGGAGTTCGCGCAGGAGCATCGCGGCAAACTCGTCAATATCGTCCATCTGCACTCCGGCGTCTTCGGCGAGGCGGATGTTCATTTACTTTGCTCCATCGTGGCGAGGAGCAGGGCTTGATGGAGCTGCTGGACGTAGAGCTCCGCCTGCTCGCGCGCGCCGCTCCAGACGAGGGATTTGCCCTTGGAGTGGACCTCGGACATGTGGACTTCGGCCCTCTTTTTTGACATGCCGAAAATGCGCATGAAAGTGAGCGTGACGTAGCTCATCAAATTAATGGGATCGTTGTGGACGATGATGTTCCACGGCTTGTCGAGCGACTCCTCCGTTTCGACTTCATCAAGGACATCGATGTCCGGGGTCGATATGCCCATGCGCGGTCGATATGGCAGTGTGAAAATCATCTATTGAGCAGCCGGTCGCGTGGGATTGAGGCGGAACGGATCGACTGCGGGCGATCCGGCTGCTGGTGCTGTAGCTGGTGGAACCGCCACGGGAACAGGTACGGCGCCTGTAGGAGTCGGAGCGGGAGTGGGCGTGGTTGGAACGGTTGCCGGGGCAACGAACCCTTCGAGGGTTGAAATCCAGGCGCTTGCATTTGGGTGCTGCGGGTTGGACTTCAAAATGTTGAACATTTCGCCCATCGCGCGGTTCACCTGCCCGAGCAGCATCACGTCTTGCGCGCGGCTCCACAAGAGGCTCGGCTTCCGGATCTGCGTCCAGTCGCGCTGCTCCACATCGAGCTTTTTTTCCGCTGCACGTTCCGTTTCCTGTTTGATGCGTAGATCCCAGTATTCGAGCAGCCGAGCATCTTTGGTGCTCCGGAACTCCGGCAGGATTATCTGGTTGAAAATTCCGTCCACATTGCCGGGCGAGTATTCCCAGCCAGAGCCTCCGTCGCCGCCTTTTCCGCGTCCTTTCTTCGAGTCATCGCCGAGGATGTCGGATAGCTGGAGCGCGCGCGCCACCGGGCTGCCGCCCACGGAAGTGCGGAGGATTTGATCATGGACGCGTTTCACCGTCTGCTCTTCGGCGACGTCCTTGCGGTCTTTCCGATCCTTGAGCTTTTCGATGGTGGCATCGAGTTTCGCGCCGACTTCTTCATCTGCGCGGACTTGCTTGGTAAATTCGATAATGTTTTGAAGCATCTGTTTTGTCTCGGTGCCCATCGCGTGTTGGAGCGAGAGGCCCAGCCAATAAAGGTGAAGGCGGGCTGCGGTCTGGCATTCTTTACTGCCCAGCGCCTCGCCATCGCCATCCTTCCAGTCGCTCATTTTTGCAGCTTGATGATCCGCCCCGTTGAACTGGGTTTCCTTCACGGCTTCCTTCCAGAATGCAGCGGCGGCGGGGCCTGAAGCTGCTGCGGCCATGACCTTCGTGTAAGCGTTCTGTCTCCGCGATTTGATGCCCGCTTCATTCTGCTCGCGAAAGGTCTTTAGTGCTTCGAGCAACTGGCGCACATCCATCGGCGGCGCGTCCTGAGTTTGCGCCATGGACAGCGTGGGGATTGAGATGATGGTTGCGAGAAGACGGAATTTCATGTGCGTGAGTCTAGGTAAGATGACGTTCTGAAAACAGCACGAAGATTAGAGTTCTGCAAACGAGATTCGTTGCGGAAGGGAACTTGACCTCGCAATGGCGAATCTTCCATAAGCGTAATTCGCATCCCGAATTCCTTTTTTAAATGACCACAACCACGCAATTGAAAGCCCTCAAGGGCAACACGAAGTCCAAAGTCGAAGCCGAACTCTCACGCACAGGCGGATTGCTCCGCCTCGCGCCGTGCTGGGTTCCCCGCTCATTCCTCCAGCCGGGCAAGCGACTGAAATTGCACCCGGACGATCTGTATGCGTTCGGACTCAACCGCGGCGGTATCGACGAACGCTGGTTTGCCTCGACGACGCCTGCGGCAAACGACAACCGCACGCCGGACGAAGGTCTGAGCTACGTGGTGGTGGGAAAAGAAAAGTTCACGTTGCAAAAAGCGGTCGCCGATTGCGGCGCTACGCTCATTGGCGCGAAGATTTGGAAGAAGTATTCAAAGTGGCCCGTTTACTCGAAGTTCTTTGATAACATGGGGCCAATCCCGCATCACATGCACCAATCGGCAAAGCAAGCCAAGCTCGTTGGCTTGGAGGGTAAGCCGGAGTCTTACTACTTCCCGCCGCAGCACAACAATGTCGGTAACAATTTTCCTTACACGTTCATGGGCTTTGAGCCCGGCACGACCAAGGAACAGGTGCGCCAGTGCATCGCGAACTGGAACAAGGGCGACAACGGAATCCTTGATCTCTCGAAGGCCTATCGCCTGAAAGTCGGCAGCGGCTGGCTCATCGATCCTTGCATTTTGCACGCTCCCGGTTCGCTCTGCACGTACGAGCCGCAGTGGGGCTCGGACGTTTTCGGCATGTATCAAAACCTCGTCGAAGGCCGCGAAGTGCCGTGGGCGTTGCTCGTCAAGGACATGCCGAAGAGCAAGCACAAGGACATCGATTTCATCGTCGATCAGCTCCACTGGGAAAAGAACGTGGACCCAAACTTCAAAGAGAACCACTACCTCGAGCCCGTGCCCGTCGCCGACACCCGCACCGAGGGATTTGTGGACCGCTGGATCGTTTACGGAAAAGTGGACAACGAGCAGCTTTTCACCGCGAAAGAACTGACCGTGAACCCAGGCTGCAAGGCCACCATCAAAGACAACGGCGCATACGGACTCATCTGCGTGCAAGGCAGCGGCAAGATTAACAAAGAGCCGCTCAACTCACCAAAACTCATCCGTTTCACCGAGCTCACAGAGGACGAGTTTTTCGTCACCGAAGATGGAGCGAAAGCGGGCGTGACTTACGAAAACACGAGCAGCACGGAGCCGATGGTCATCCTGCGTTACTTCGGTCCCGAAGTGAACCCCGATGCTCCCGCAATGGGCGCGTATCGCAAAAACAAGTTTAACTAAGCCGTTTCGGTTTAGACGCAAAGAGAGTGACTCCGGTGCCGGGTCGCTCTCTTTTTTCCGGCGGCGAAGCTGGCGATGCGGCGTAATAATGGGTTTCCAGTCAGGCTGCGATTGACCTTCACGGGCAATTGTGTTTTTTCCCCGCCTTTATGCGCAAAAAAATCATCGCTGCTAACTGGAAAATGAACATGACGCTCGGGGAGACGGAGGCGTTCTTCGCTACGTTTCTCCGCGAACTGGGCGATGAGCGCAAAGTCGAAGTCGTGATTGTGCCTCCGTTTCTGGCGATTGCGAAGGCGAGCGAGATGCTTCGGGATGCGCAGAGCGTGAAACTTGGTGCGCAGAACATGCACTGGGAGAAGTCGGGCGCTTTCACTGGCGAAATCAGCGCGGCGATGCTGCGGGATGTTTTCTGCCACTATGTTGTGTTGGGCCATAGCGAGCGCCGGACGCTTTTCGGGGAGACGGATGAGGTCGTGAACAAGAAGACTCTGGCTGCACACGCAAATGCGCTCCGCCCGATCGTTTGCATCGGCGAGACGCTTTCCGAGCGCGATGGAGGACTTGTGGAAAAGGTTTTGGAGACGCAGATTCGCGGCTCGCTCGCAGGTTTGACGGCGGAGCAACTGGAGGAAACCGTCATCGCTTATGAGCCCGTCTGGGCCATCGGAACCGGGCGCACCGCGACTCCTCAGCAGGCGCAGGAAGCCCACGCATTCATCCGCAAGACGCTCGCCGCAGTCTGGAACCAGCATTCGGCGGATAAGGTGCGCATCCAATACGGCGGCAGCGTGAAGCCCTCGAACGCGACCGAGCTGATGAGCCAGCCGGACATCGACGGTGCGCTGGTAGGCGGCGCGAGTCTCGATGGCCGCGGATTCGCGGAGATCGTTCTGAATACTGCAAAAGTTCTCGCGTAGGCGGAGCGGAGCGCTCGTTCGTTTGGTTCGGGCAATTGTCTCAATTCTTGTGCTTGAGGCTATTTGTTTGAGAAGGATGGAAGTTTTTCCCTGTTGGGATTACAAGCTGTTCTGATTACCGTCATCTATGAGCCAAACGCATCGCATTTCTCTCGGACTCGCCGTCCTTTCCTTCGCTTCCGCATCGGCTGCGGAGCCGACCAAGGAGCAGCTCGATTTTTTCGAGGCGAAGGTTCGTCCGATTCTGGTCGAGACCTGTTACCAGTGCCATAGCGCGGAGCAGGGCAAGGCGAAAGGAGGGCTGACGCTGGACACGCGCGCCGGTTGGGAAAAAGGCGGGGACGGCGGAGCCTCGATTGTGCCGGGCGACGTGGAGAAATCACTTCTCTACAAGGCTCTCACCTACAAGGACGAAGACCTCAAAATGCCGCCGACGAGCAAAGGAGGAAAGCTCTCTGACGCGCAAATCGCGGACATAGCCGCATGGATCAAGATGGGTGCTCCGGACCCGCGCAAGGAGGGTGAGAAGAAGTCGAAACTGAGCGGCTTGACGCCGAAAGCCAGAGCTCATTGGGCGTATCAACCTGTTAAGAAGCCTGCGTTCCCGCAGCCGAAGAACCCTCAGTGGTGCAAAACTCCTATCGATACGTTCATCTTGCAGAAATTGCAGGACGCCGGGATGACTCCGTCGCCGGATGCAGACCGAGAGACGCTATTGCGGCGGGTCACGTTCGACCTCACGGGGCTTCCACCGACCTTTGCCGAAGTAAGCGCGTTCATCGGCGATACGGACGCGAATGCTTACGAGAAAGTGGTCAACCGTCTTCTGATGTCGCCTGCTTATGGCGAGCGTTGGGGCCGCCATTGGCTGGATACGGCGCGATATAGCGACACGATCGGCGGCGAGCGAAATGCCGCGCGGACAACCGAGTATCGATATCCTGATGCGTGGACCTACCGTGATTATGTCATCCGCGCCTTTAATGAAGACAAGCCATACGACCAGTTCATCAAGGAGCAGCTCGCGGCTGATTTGTTGCCGGACAAGAAGGAGAACGATTCGCGGCTTGCCGCGCTTGGGTTCCTGACGGTCGGTGAGCGGTTTAAGAACATCAACGACGTCATCAACGACCGGATCGATACGGTTTCGAAAGGATTTCTCGCGATGACGGTGGCCTGTGCGCGCTGCCATGACCACATGTTTGACCCGATCCCGACGCGCGACTACTACGCGCTGCACGGTGTCTTCGCGAGCATCACCGAGCCGGACACCAAGCCATCGCTGAATGACCGTGCTTCGGAGCCGCAGCGGAGGGATTTTGAGACGAAAATGAGCGCCGGAACCGTCGAGTTGCGCAACCGCTATTACAGTGCTGTCGAGTATTACATGAAGGATTTCCAGCGTGCGCCGGCGGCTTATATCAAAGCGGCCACGCTCAACCTGAATCGCTCCAACGAGGAGCAGCTCAAGGCGCGTAATGCCTTGATGCGGGAGAACAAACTCGACGAACAGTTCGTCCAATATCTCGTACGAGGGATGCAGCGAAACCCTTCCGTGTGGGCGCCGCTCGCCCAGATGAGGAACGGCGGCTATCGCCCGAAGGTAACCTTAGCAGTCAATCCAAAGCGGATGGAAAAGATGGAGGAAAAGCTCGGGGACAAAGCCGGAATGGTCGCCCAGCAAATGGTCAGTCGCGCAAAAGGCGGAGTGAATCCGATTATCGATGCGGCGTTCACAGCGAAGGCCCCGAAGAACATGGATGAGGCGATTCAAATTTACGCTGAAATCTTCGCGGGAATGAAGGCCAAGGCTGCGGCGTTCATCCCTGCGATGAAATCCGCGACCAGCCAGTCGGTGGCCGGCTATGACGAGCAGACCATCGATCTGCTGCGTGGGCCGTTCGAGGTGGTCCCAGCACCACTCGCATCCCGTGACTGGGTCGAGAGCGCAACGCTCGGATGGCCCAATCAGATTAACGGGCGCGCCAAGTTGAACTTTGGTGAACTCAACCTTCTCGAAACCTCGCATCCCGGAGCACCCGCTCACGCTATGGTGGTCGCCGACAAAGCCAGGCCGCAAAACTCGCCCATTTTCCTCCGCGGTTTGCAGACGGTGAAGGGCGACATCGTTCCCCGTGGTTTCCTGGAAATCCTCAGCCCGGAGCACAAGCCCGTGGTTTTTCACCAAGGAAGCGGACGGCTGGAGCTTGCCGAGAATATCGCCAGCAAGAGCAACCCGCTTACCGCCCGTGTAATGGTCAATCGCGTGTGGATGCATCACTTCGGCGAAGGCTTCGTCCGCACGCCGGACGATCTTGGCGTGATGAGCGAGACGCCATCGCATCCGGAACTCCTCGATTATCTAGCGACTTACTTGATGGAGAAAAACTGGAGTCTCAAATCGCTCCACAAGCTCATCGTCATGAGTCGTGTCTATCAGGAGTCCAGCCACACGCGCCCCGAATACGTTGCCAAAGATCCCGAGAACCGTTTGCTGTGGCGCTCAAACGTCCGGCGGCTCGATTTCGAAGCCACGCGGGATTCGCTGCTCGTCTATAGCGGGCAACTCGACCGGACTCTGGGCGGCAAGCCCGTGAATCTCACGGACGAGCCTTACAGCTTCCGGCGCTCGGTTTATGGCTACGTGGATCGCGGCAATCTGCCCGACCTGATGGCGCATTTCGATTTCAGCGATCCCGACATGCCGAACTCGAAACGCACCACAACCATCGTGCCGCAGCAGGCGCTCTTCCTGATGAACAGCCCGATGGCGGTGGACGTCGCCCGGAAGATTCTGGCCCGGCCCGAAATGCTGAACGCCGGCGCGGATGTGAACCGCATCCTCGCTGCATACCGCATCATCTTTCAGCGCACCGCAAAGCCTGCGGAAATTCAAATGGGCATGGCATTCGTTCAAAAGGAATCCACCCAGCAAACGCAGGTCGAAGAAGGGATGAAGGCGATGGTCGTGAACGCAGGAAAACGTGCGGACCAAAAAGCGCAGCGCAAACTCGCTGGCAATGATGCGAAATTTGGTGCGATCAAGAATGAAGGCAGCACCGTGCAGCGCAAGGCGCTCACGCCGTGGGAGACCTACGTGCAAGCCCTGCTCTTCGCCAACGAGGCGGCATACGCGAACTAGACGAAACGCAAGCGAGCGGACCACGCCCTGCGACTTCGTCATTCGTCATTGGACTGCTGTAAAGCGATCCCAGCCTACTTATCCGCGAGCGCTGCAACACCGGGGAGGACTTTGCCCTCCAGGAGTTCCAGCGACGCGCCGCCGCCGGTGCTGATGAATGTCATCTTGTCGCCGACGCCTGCTTTCTTCACGGCTTTGACGCTGTCGCCGCCGCCGATGATTGTTTTTGCGCCTGTGTTCGCGGCGATGGCTTCGGCAATGGCGAAGGTTCCCTCTGCACACGCCTTCACCTCGAAGACGCCCATCGGTCCGTTCCAAATCACCGTCTTTGCGGCGGCGATCTCCACCGAGAAAAGTGCGACGCTTTCCGGTCCGATATCCACGCCCTCCCAATCCGCCGGGATACTTTCGCCGGGTGCGGTGAAGCGGGTGTTTCCGACGGTCTTTGCGTCGAAATTGAACGCATCGGTGATCATCGAATCCACGGGAATGAGCAGCTTCACGCCACGCGCTTTTGCTTTGTCGAGCGCTGCCTGAGCGATCGGCTCCCATTCGGGCTTGTAGAGGCTTTTGCCAATGGCAATTCCCTGCACGATTTTACGGAAGGTGTAGGCCATGCCGCCGCCAATGATGATCGTGTCAGCTTTTTCGATGAGGCGATTGATGACTGCGATTTTGTCGTTCACCTTGGCACCGCCGAGGATGACGACGAATGGGCGCTCGGGATTCTCCAGTTCATCGTGGAGATACGTGAGTTCCTTCTCCATGAGCAGTCCGCTCACCGCCGGAATATACGCTGCGACGCCCGCCGTGGAGGCGTGCGCGCGGTGGGCGGAGCCGAATGCATCGTTCACAAAAACCTCTGCGAGATCGGCCATTTGCTTTGCGAGCGCCGGGTCGTTCTCTTCCTCGCCCGCGTGAAAACGGACGTTCTCCAGAACGAGCACCCCGCCATTTTTCAATGCGAGCGCCTTCGCCTTCGCTTGTTCGCCGATGCAGTCATCCGCGAAATCGACAGCGCAGCCGAGCAGTTCCGCAAGCCGCGCCGCAACAGGGCGGAGCGATTGCTTCGGATCACGCTGCCCCTTCGGACGTCCGAGGTGCGAAGCAAGAATGAGTCGTGCGCCTGTGGCGATGAGGGCGCGGAGGGTGGGCAGGGTTTCCTGGATGCGGGTGTCATCGGTGATGACCATCACGCCGTCCTTTTCGTCGAGCGGGACATTGAAGTCCACACGAATGAAGCAGCGTTTGCCAGTGAGATTGATGTCGCGGATAGATTGTTTTGCCATGGAAATTGAGGACCGAAAATCGCGGGGACTGCGGAAAACTCAAGCTCTTTGACGAGCCCGCATTGAGTATTGTTGGTTTTGGTCACCGTTTCCGGGGCGGAATAAAAAACGCCCGCCGGTTTCCCAGCGGGCGCCTTTCGTAAAATCGGACGAAGTTTACGCGCTGTGTGCGTCGCGGACTTGGATCATCACATCGAGGATGGCGTTCCACGTTTGCGGCTGTTCGAGCTTTGCATTTGGGAACATGCAGCCGTCCCAGCAGATGTGCTTCATTCCGCGGGCCTCGGCGTCTTTCAGCCAGTATTGGGAGCACTTCACGATATCGAGCTTTCCGTTTGGATCGTCGGCCGGGCAGTGCTTGCCGGTTTTGTCGTGCGAGCCTGCGCCGTGGACATGTCCGTCGTTTTGCGCGACGTGGAAATCCATGGTCCATGGGCGGAGCTTGTCCGTCATCTTTGCGTAGGCCGCGAAGAATTCCGCTTCGGTTGCACCGTCCTTGATGAGCGCGTGCTCGGGTGCGTTGTATCCGAGAAGGTAGAGATACGTGTGGGCGAGGTCCGCCTGGAAACCGACAGTTTTAGGCATCCCGACCGCTTCGAGCAGATCGAGCATGTCCTTCCACGAGTGCATTCCAGCCCAGCAAATCTCACCTTCCGCGGCGAGGCGCTCGCCATGAGCTTCTGCGATTTGACCAGCTTCGCGGAATGTCTCGGCGATTTTCGCGGTGTTCGCAGTCGGATTTTCGCGCCATTTATTGACGCCGAACTCTGCGGAGTCGATGCGGATGACGCCATACTTGCGGACGCCGTGTTTGTTGAAAATGCCCGCGATGCGGCAGGCCATTTTCACGGCGCTGAGGAACTTCTCGCGCTGGGCCGCGTCGCCCATTGCGGAGTCGCCGATGGTGCCGGGCCAAACGGGCGCGACGAGCGAGCCAACGTTGAAGCCTTTGCTGGCGATGAGGTCGGCGATGCCGAGGATCTCTTCATCGCTGGCCTCCGGGTTTGTGTGCGGGAGAAAAAGGAAGTAGTCTATGCCATCGAACTTTTGCCCGCCTACATTGGCGGCAGCGGTGAGGTCGAGCATCCGCTCGAGGCTGATTGGTGGTTCCTGCCCCGCGTCGGTTCCTTTGCCGACAAGACCGGGCCACATTGCGTTGTGAAGTTTAAGATTCGTGTTGCTCATGGTCGTATATGAATAGGGGCGCGAAAGTGCCGATGTGCGATTCCTTGGGCAAGGCTAAAACGGGCGGATTTAAAGCGAGTGCAGGGGAGTCTGAAATGAACGGACCGGTGCCGCTCACTTCACCGGCGGCCATTGCACGCCGTCGAGTTCCTTGGGCAATTGCTTGGGATTCACCGGATAGATGAGCGAAAGATCCATCTCCGACTTCGAGCCTTGGAGAAACTCCAGTTCCTCCGGCGCGCCGACGATGAGCCAAAGCACCTCGGCATCCGTGTCATTGAACACCTGCCGCAACTGTTCCGGGCCGACATGCACACCGCCGTATTTCGGCACGGTCAGCGTCTCATCGCCGACCCGCATCCGGCCCGTGCCTTCCAAAACGAAATAGAACTCTTCCGCCCGAATGTGCTTGTGCAGCGTGTTCGCGCTTCCCGGAGGCAGGCGCCACAATCGCGCCCCCATATTCTCGCTTCCCGTGCGCTCGAGATAATCCGCATTCGGGATTTTCATGAGATTGGACGGACGCCACGCGAGGTCCTCGGGTTTAACTAGAAAGTAGCCTTCGATCGGTTTCATAAAATCACGCTTTCGCCTCCTCCCGTTTCCGAAGCTGACCGCACGCCGCATCAATATCCGGCCCTCGCGCCCGGCGTAAATGGGCCACTGCTCCGTGTGCGCGCAACTCCGCGAGGAACGCCTCCGTTTGCTCTATGCTGCTCGGCTCGTAGGCGCGGCCTCGCAGGCTCAGACCGGTGGGATTGTAGCGCAGGAGATTCACGTGCATTTCTCGTACACTCAGCAGTCGCGCTAGATCGCGGGCTTGCGCGAGCGAGTCGTTCACTCAGGCGAGCAGGCAATACTGTATGGTCGTGATTCGACCGCTGCTCGCCTGATACCGGTCTGCGGCCGCGAGCACATCGCGCACTTCGAACCTGCGTCCCATCGGCAGAAGGTCGCCCCGCGTGGCGTCGTCCGGCGCGTGTAGGGAAATAGCGAGGTTCACGCCGAGGTCTGCCGCGCGGAGTTCATCGATGCCGGGCACGATTCCCACGGTGGAAATGGTTACTTGCCGCCAGCCGAGTGCGCCGAGCACCGGGTCCGCCATGCGCCGCACGGCTGCGAGCACGTTGCGCAAATTCAGCATCGGTTCGCCCATCCCCATGAAGACAATCGTTCGCAATGTGCGCCCTGCCAACTGCGCTTCCTGTCGCAGCCGGATGAACTGCTCCATGATCTCCCCCGATGTGAGATTTCGCTCAAACCCCGTCTGCGTCGTCGCGCAAAAATCGCACCCCATTGCGCAGCCGACCTGACTCGAAATACACCCCGCCGCCCGTTGCGGATGAAAGTCCGGCATCAGCACCGACTCAACGGTGCGACCGTCGCCTAGACGCAGGAGCAACTTGCAAGTTCCATCCGCCGCCACCTGTCGCATCGCTAGACTCGCCGCCGCCGTGGGGAAATCGTCCGCGAGTAACGCCATCATCCCAGTCGGCATCCGCGCACTCGTGCGCTCCGTGCCGCCATTGACCGCATACAAGTCCCGCAACACCCGCGGCGCATGGCTCCCTTTATAACCACGCGCCACCATCCAGCCCGCCAGATCCTCGGCAGACAAGTCGGACAATGAAAGCGGTGTTTCAGATGACACAGGCATGTGGTTCGCCATTGTTCATACGCGGCGTCGGATAAAAGGACAGCCGAAGGTCGCAAAAAAAAGAGAGCGCCC
>JAYSTZ010000582.1:0-3074 GCA_043719365.1 Verrucomicrobiaceae bacterium
CAATTGCTGCACGGTCGCGGCGTCGAGAAGCAGCGGCTGAGGCGAAAGGAGAAAGTCTTTTTCCGCAAAGAGTCCCTCGGGCGGGAATGCGGCGCGCAGTTGATCGGGCGTGAGTTTCATCCGCGACTAGCCGAGGAGGAGCTTCAGGGCGGCGCGGACAATCTCGTCGGTCTTCGCGGCGGGCTGGGTCGTGTGGATGGCGCGTGCTGCTTTCTCGGCGTCGGCCTGCTTCCATCCGAGCGCGATGAGCGCGAGGACGGCGTCGTTCACCTTTGCCTGTTCTGGCGTTGGCGCGTTCGCGGCGCTGGCGGCTTCCCACGCAGCGGCGATGCCCACTTTATCCTTCAGCTCGACGAGAATGCGCTCGGCGGTTTTCTTGCCGATGCCTTTGGTCTTGGAGAGCGCGGCGGCGTCGCCCCGGACGACGCAGGCTTTGAAGTTCGCGACGGATGTTCCGCTGAGCACATCGAGTGCGGTCTTTGGTCCGATGCCGCTGACGTGGGTGACGAGCAGGCGGAAGAGATCGCGCTCGCCGTCCGTGGCGAAGCCGTAAAGTACATGCGCGTCTTCACGGATGGAAAGGTGCGTGAGGATCTTGCATTGCGAGCCGACGGGCGGCAGTTTGTCGAAACTCGAAAGAGGAATGAAGACATGATAGCCGACACCGCCGACATCCAAAACGACTTGCGTGGGCAACGCTTCGACGAGCGTGCCGGAAAGATGATAAATCATGGCGCGTTGCGTATCAGGCTCGGCGCGCTGCGTCTATTCCTCGCGCTGTTTTGTTCGCCGCTTGTGGCCGGCGAGTCGAAAATGTGGATGCTGGTCGCGCAGCCAAAGTTCCTCGCGCACAAAGTCACCCAGCCCATCACTGCCGCGAAGGAGACGGTTTTCGCTGCGGCGAAATGGAGCGACATCGGCCCGGAATTTGTGAGTGCCGAGGAGTGGAAGGAAGCCAGAATGGACGTGCAAAAAGCGATGGCATCCACGCGGCAACACGCTGCCGCCTGGCTCCGCGAGGTGAAGCCGCAGTTTGTGCGTAATGACCGGAAGATTATCGAGTTTGCACTGCTCAAATCCGCGAGCGTCCCGGTCGCCGCGACGGTGCTTGCGCCCGAATTCCTCAAGGAGTTCGAGGAAGTCTTCGGTCCGAAAATGATCGTCGTGATGCCGAATCTTTACACGGTCTTCATCTTCCCCGGAATCGCCGGAAATCAGAACGCCTACTCCGATATCATCCTCGGCGCGTGGCACAGCAAGCAGCCCAAAGTCAGCCGCGAAGTCTTCGAACTGACGGCGGCAGGGATTCGCGCGGTGGGAATTTTCGAGGAGTAAACTTCTGCTCTATTTCGCGAAGGCTTTGTCCTTCTCGTTTCCGCCGCTGAGGAGGTAGGCGACGAGGTCTTTGAGTTCCTCGGGATTGAGCGAATTGATAAGGCCGGGAGGCATCATAGAGACGGTCCATGGCTTGCGCGATTTCACGCTATCGAGCGGGACTCCAGTGAGTTCGTTCGGTGCGAGCGCGCTGGTCATAACCATGAGTTTACCGCCTTCTTCGCCGGTGACGCGGCCAATGACCACGCCGCCGTCCTTGAGGTCGATGTAATCAGTGCCGTATTGGTCGCTGATGACCTTGCTCGGGTCCTGAATGTTCTCGGCGAGGTCGCGAATGGTATATCGGTTGCCGGCACCGGTGAGGTCGGGGCCGATGTTGCCACCGTCGCCTGCAAATTTGTGGCAGGAGGCGCAGAGCGTGGCTGTGAACATGGCTTTTCCATTTGCAGAGTCGCGGCCCTTGAGTCCGCCGGCGACGAGCTTTTCGACGTCATCGACGGTCCACGCGCGGCCCGGGCCTTTGGCTGCGACGGTGATGCCGGGTGTTGCCGCGACTTTCGCCGCGCTGAGTTCTTTCATTGCCAAGCGCTCGGTGTCGGGGACGTTGGCGAGCGCTTCATCGCGGATGTTCGCGAGGAATTTCGGGAAGCTGTTTCCGCCTTTCCATGTGTTCGCGATGGGGAACCAGCCGAAGTAGTCTTTGCGTAAAGCCGGTGTCCAGCCTTTGGTCGCGGCGCGAAGGGCTGCGGCGTAGGCGATGCCCTGGCGGTTCGGGCGACTGGCCGTCATTGCGCGGGCTGCGCTGGCGTATCCGTCATTGCGGGCGAGGAGTTCGTCGGTGGCGATCGCTCCGCCGGCATCCGGGGTTGTAGCCAGCATCGGCACGGTTTTGGGCACGATGGTCGGCGAGTCGAGCGCAACGAGGAGTTGGAGTAACTCGCGGTTCAAAAGCGCGTCTCGCGTGGGGAAAAGCCCGTCGAGTTTCGCGAGCACGGGCGCAGCGGCGGCTGCGGCCGGTTTGCCGAGGCGAGTGATTGCGAGCTGGTAGGCGCGGATGAGTCCGCCTTGTTGTTCGGGCGGTAGCTTCGCAAAATCGAGCCGGTTGAGCGCGGCGAAGAGCTTCCCTTGCAGCGGCTCGTCTGCCGCCGCAATCGGGAAGACACCGCCGGACGATGCGTCGAGTTTCTTTTGCTGCTTCGCTGCCGCGTCGATGGCTTCGGGGCTGCGGCCCATCCGTGCGAGAGCTACGAGTGCTTCGATGGACGCCTGGGGATTGGCTTCGGCGAGCGCCTTGTCGGCCCATGCGGCGACGGGCTGGCGCTCGATCGCGGTGCGCGCTGCAAAGCGAATATGGCGGTCAGTGTGTCCAAGGTACGGCCACGCTTTTGCGATGGCTTCCGGTCCGGTGCCGTTGTCGTGGAGCTTCTCGATTTCCCGCCGGAGTTTGCTCTCGGGCGTGACTGCATAAGCGGGCGCAGGAGCCGTGCTTTCCTTGCCAACGTAAGTCACGCGATAGAGGCCGGATTGGGAACGGCGACCGCCCACGGTGAAGTACATCGCGCCGTCTTTCGGGTGAATGATCGCGTCGGTCAGCGGCAGCGGCTTGCCGGAGACAAACTCCTCTTTCTCCGCTTTGAACGAACCGCCGCTCGGCGTGAGGTGAATTGCATACATGGTCCCATAGGTCCAGTCGCACGCGAAAAATGCGCGCTGGTAGCGGGAAGGAAATTTTGCCCCGG
>JAYSTZ010000583.1:0-19129 GCA_043719365.1 Verrucomicrobiaceae bacterium
TCCCGACGCTCGGCCACGTCCAATGTTTCCCGGTTCTTACGACCAACGCGGGTGCCGCCTCGACTGCAGGAGTTTCGGGCGCGACGGATTCGGGCTGCGCCACGCTGATAATCTCAATTTCCGGCGGCGGCCCGACGCGAATCGGCGGCGGCGCTTGATTTCCGTATTCCCAGCGCGGCGAGACAAAAGCAGTCAATGGCAGCACGAGCAGCGCCGCGAAGGCGGATGCCCAGACAAGCCGAGCCCGCGCAGCCGAGCGCCGGGCGACGATGGGGACGAGCGCCGCCGCAACGAGAAGCAGCGCGGAAGTTTTGAGAAATTGATCCAGGAAGAACGTGTTCATTTTTTGCGGGCTTGTTTGATGATGGTTTCCAATTGTGCGATTTCCTCATCGCTCAGCTTCGCGCTGCTGGCCTCGACGAACGCCGCAGTCGCGCTGGCAATCGAGCCGCCGAAAAACGTATCGACGAGCCGCCGAATCTCCGAGCGTGCCGCGGTCGCGCGCCGCTCCGTCGGCGAATACACGTAACGCGGTCCGTCCTGCCGGATTTTTAGACACCCTTTGTCCACGAGTATGCGCAACATCGAGCGAATCGCGGTATAGCTCGGAGCGTCTGGAACCGCAGCGTGGACTTCCGCAGCAGTGGCTTCGCCCTTGGCGAAAACGGCGTCCATGATCTGTCGTTCGCGCCGGGAGTGATGTTGTGATTTATCAGCCATGCCAAAGAATTGGCATACACGCGGTGTCGGCGTCAATCAAAAGGTGCCATTATTTTGGCATGGCTGCCAATTGCAGCGTTCGCTTCCCGGGAAGACTCCGAAAATGCGCGCCGGTGACGACATTGGGAAAGCGGGGTTCCGCGAACTGTCTGGCATCGTCGCCGAGGAAATGTTTCGATGCCCTCGTGAAAACCATGAGCAGCAGAATTGACGCTTCGTTCGAAGAGAGCGAGTTGAGTAGCCTGTCCCGTCCACGTAGATGCGAGTCGTGAAGATCGGGCTGATTCGCCATTTCCCTGTGGAGCAGGCGATGCCTTCTGGGTGGAAGACTGCGGCGGAGCTACACACGTGGAGGCAGGACTATGATCTCGCCGCAGTGCGGCACATTGAACCGGATTTGGGCGCAATCGAATGGACCCGATGCATCGCTAGCACGGTTAGACGCGCAGCAACGACGGCAAACGCGGTTTTCCCCGGCTCCGTCACGCAAACCGACTTGCTGCGCGAGGCGGAGTTTGCCGAGTTCCGCACCGGAGCGCTCTGTCTGCCGGTGCTGATCTGGTATTTCATCTTCCGGTTGTCGTGGATGACGGGTCATCGCTCGCAGCGCACTTTGCGCGACGAATTCATGAGGCGCGTGCAATTGGTGGCGGACGAATTGGAGTCCGGCACCGACGATACGCTCGTGGTGTCACACGGCGGCATGATGGCATTCCTCAGCGCCGAATTGGTGCGCCGCGGCTTCACAGGCCCGAAGTTCCGCCTGGCAGCGCACGCCCGCGTTTATGTTTATGAGAAGGCGTAAATTCGGGCCGCTCACATCCCCTCAGGCCATGTATCCTGCGGCACATAGCCGAGCACTTTCGCAGCCACATCGAGATCCAGACGCGCGAGCTTCACGGGTCGGCTCGAACCGTTCACGATCAAAAAGCGCACATCGTCTGCGGCCTCCACGCAGTGCGCGAAGAAACGCCCGATGTCGCCGGGGCTGAAGTACACATCGTGCGCCCACTCCGTCGCTGCGATCTCCGCTTCCTGCCCCGGACGCGGACACCAGCCGAGCCTCGCCACGATTACGCTCATTCCATGCATCTCCGCGAATCCACGCCCGATTGCCTCCATGAACATCTTCGTCGCCGCATACCACCCGCGCGGGGAAACCGGCTCGTCTTCGCGAATCGGAAACGGCCCGCGCAATTGCTGCCACCAGTTCACCTGCCCACTGCTCGCCAGCACGATTCGCCGGACTCCCGCCGCTCGTGCAGATTCCATCACGTTGTAGAGCCCTGCGATATTATTGGGCAGCAGGCGGGAGAAAAATTCATCGTCGTCCGGCGTTGCGGCGAGATGCACGAGGCATGATACCCCGGCCATCGCTCTGTCGATTGCGGCACGGTCGCCCACATCTCCGACCACCGTGTCCGCAAGCGTCGCGGAAGGTGCGATATCAAAACCCCGCACCTTGTGGCTGCAGCGCAAAAGTTCGGTGACCACGGCGCGACCCACACGGCCTGAAGATCCGGTAACGAGGACAGTTGCCATATTGGCGAATACCTACCCGCAATAGCCCCGCGCTGTCCACCCCCGCGCACCCATCGCGCTGCAAGAATTGAGAATTGGAGATTCCAAATTCCCGCAGGGCCGCACGCTCCTGGACAATTTTCATTTTCCAATTCTCAATTCTCAATTTTTAATTGCGCGGACACCACCCACATCCCTCACGCTTGCACCCCTCCCGCCCGACCATCCACTCATCACCGCGCATCAAGCATCCTTCGGCTTCGACACCGGACGCCGCGTCTCCGAAGCCGCCGCCCGCGCCATCGTCGAAGCCCGCTTCGGACGCCGCCCGCAGTGTGTCGTGAACCCGGAGGTCTTCGACTCGCCCGCGCTGCGAATTTCGATTTAATCACATTTTTCTGATAAACCCGTCTCGCGAGCGGCGCAGTAGAGATGAGGGGCCTTGTGCCCCAAATCTCTCACTATGAAAAAACTCGCGCTCATTCTTGCCACGTTCCTCGCTGTATTCGCTGCGCCGACGCTCTACGCGCAGGTGCCGCAGATTATCAACTATCAGGGCCGCATGACGGTTGGCGGGGTGAACTTCAACGGCAACGGGCAGTTCAAGTTTGCGCTTGTCGATGGGGCAGGGACGGTGCTGTGGAGCAATGCGCCCATCGTCAGCGGGCAGCCGAACTCGAACGTGGTGCTGCCGGTGACGAATGGGATTTACAGCGTCTTTCTCGGAGACACGACGCTGGCGAACATGGCGGCGATCCCGGCGACTGTGTTCAGCGGTGCGGATGTGCGGGTGCGGATTTGGTTTAATAACGGGACGCTCGGCTTCCAACAGCTCGCGCCCGATCAGCGAATCGCGGCGGTGGGGTATGCGATGATGGCGGACGGGGTGAAGGATGGTGCGATCACCAGCGCGAAGTTGGCTGCGGGTGCGGTGACTTCGACGAAGCTGGGTGCCGGGGCGGTGACGAGCACGGCGATTGCAAACGGCGCGGTCACCGCAGCGGCCATCGCGAATGGTGCGGTGGGTGGCACGCAGCTCGCGGCGGGGGCGGTGGCGGCGGGAAATATCGCGGACGGGGCGATCACCTCGGTGAAGATCGCGAATGGCGCGGTGACGGGAATGCAGATCGCGAACGGGGCGATCAGCACGACGAAGCTCTCGAAGCAATACGACAGCGGGCGCGTGAGCCTCTACGACTATGACATCGCGGGGTTCCCAACAGGGACGGAGATCACGGTTCCCTTCAACTTTGCTTTCAACACGGAGCCGAATGTGAGTCTTGGCACGGGCGGTAGCGACACAGCGTTCCTCGCATCGCTCAGACCGACGGTGAAATCGAAAAACAATGTGGATTTTCACCTGCTGATCGAGGGGATAAGCAGGACGGATACCGAGATTCTCGCGACCAGTTCGGCGGAGTTGAGCAGTCGCGGCGCGGCGACGCCGGTGGTGACGGAGATTGATATGATCACGCTCCCGACAGGGCCTGCGATGGCTTACATTGAGGCCGGAAGGCTGGTGTATCGCCGCGCGCTGGATAGCCGGGGGACGACATGGGCCGATGCCATCAATCTGGACACGACGACGGGCGCTGGGACGCGGATTGATTTGGTGATTCAAAATGGAAACCCGGCGGTGGCTTACACGACAAGCGCGGGCGTACTGTATTTCATCCGCGCGACGGATGCGACGGGTCTGGCGTGGGGCGCGCGCGGGACGGTCATCGCGAGCGGGGTGAACAGCCGCCCCGTCGCGGGGGATTCCGGTGTGCTGCCCGCCATTGTGACGCATGATTTTACCAACAACCGGCTGCAATTTTCCCGAGCGACGAACGCCGCCGGGACGACGTGGGCGGCCACGCTGGCGCTCACAGGCAGCAGTACGGCGCGGGCGGAGCACTGGGATTTTGCGACGGTGAACGGCCAGCCAGCGGTAGTGTTCAGCGGAGCCACATCGGCATACAATGCGGATTTGTATTTCCTTCGCTCGACGACGGTGGATGGCAGCGCGTGGCCGGCGAGCGCGAGCGTCATCGTTCAGGATCCAGTTTATACACGGCTCGTTGGCAATCTTCCGCGACTGCTGATGATCAATGGCAAGCCGTCGGTATTTTACGCAAACCGAAGCTACTTTTCAACGCAACGGAAGGCGGGTGCGGTCTTTTGCTCGCGGGGGACGGATGCGAGCGGCAGCGGCTGGATAAACCCTGTCAGGGTCGCCGAAGGTGAAAATAGTTACACCCAGTCGGGTAGTTTCAGCCCTGGAGAAGCGGGCGGCATTATGCATCCTGGGATCGTCGGAGGTGTTCCGATGCTGCTGACGGTTGTGGACAGGAGTATTTCCCAATACGCAGATTCCACCGAGACCAAGTACGAGGCCCTCTGCCTTTTCCAGGCTGGCGATGAAGACGGTCTTGTGTGGTCAGCCCCTACTGGAGCGCCTGCTGGAGTGAATGAGGGGTCTTTGATTTCTTTACCGTCTGGTGTCAGTGTGAATTTTGGGCGAGCCACGGAACAGCGCCCGCGCGGGCAACTTCAGAGCATGAACTCACTGCCGTGCTGGGCAAGCTGCGCTACCAACGAAGCAAACTTCATCACCTTCGTGGGGGGCAGGCTCACGGTGCAGGATGTCCCCTCGCCGGAAGCGGGCGGCTCCCAATCCAACGGTGCGCTTAGCGCGATTACACTGCCCTCTGGAAAGCCGCTGCTTGCGTTTTTCGATCCGGGGGAAAAGGCGGTCAAGGTATCCAGCGGCGTGGATACGAATGGTGCGACGTGGACCGCTCCGAAGAAAATCGGATGGGTCGGCGGCGGTCTTTATCTAAGCGCCTACGGTGACGCCATCGCGCACAACTACGGCAACATCTTTTATACCGGCATCTACGGCTCGGTGCGGCTGACGCAGACGGCCACCGGACAGGTCTCGCTTGGCGGCATCCAAGGCCTTCCTGCCATCGCCTACACGAGCGGGAGCCCGACGACGACGGTGTCTCTCGTGAAAGCGACCGGCTACACCGGCCTCACATGGGGTTCGCCGGTTTCGGTTTTCTCCGGCACGGGCATTTGGACTACCGATATCAAGCTGCTCAACGTGAACGGCAATCCCGCGATCGTTTTCCGGCAGGACAGCACGCTGAAGATCGTCCGCGCCACAAGTGCGGCGGGCACCGCGTGGAACGTGCCAGTCACGATTGGGACGGATGCGAGCATCGAGCCTGTTTTTTGCGCGGCGCTCATCGGCGGAAATCCCGCCGTCGCATTCTCCACGTCATCCGGCGCGACATGCACGGTGAAGTTTCTCCGTGCGACCGACGCCAGCGGCACGGTGTGGCCCGCAGCCACCACAGCGCAGACGCTCTCAGGTTTTGTCGCCGACAGCGGTAATTCGCTGTCCCTCGCGGAAATCAGCGGCACGCCCGGTATCGCAGTGCGCTACGCGGCGACGGGAAAGCTCTCCTACACGCGAAGCAGCGTAGCCGCTGGCACGAGTGGCTGGAGCACCGCACTGAATCTGGATACCACCATCGGCACCGGCTATTTCACTGGGGAGCGCGGTGTCGAATTGATCGCGGGCAGTAACCCTGTGGTGATCTACGAGGCGATAGACGGCGCACTGGAGTCCGACCTGCGAAGCGTGGCTGCGAATGATTCCACGGGCGCGTCGTGGGCCGCGCCGACCATCGTGCTCACCGACGGAAACGTGGGTGAGTATCCCGTGGCGGCGGTTACGGAAGGTGGCATCATCGCGGCCTGTTACGATTTCACTCGCGATCTCGTCGTCCGGCTGAAATCCAACGACGGCGGCCAAAGCTGGAGCATCATCAGCCAGACCACCGATATTCCGTTTGGCGAGCATCTCTGCGCTGCGATGGCGGGCGGTTTCCCCGCCGTTTTCATGCAAGGGCCGGGCGGGTTGTACTACAGCCGCGCAAGTGACGCTGAAGGCACGACCTGGACTTCCAGCTCTTTGGTCGATTCGTCCACTCCCGGCGGCATCGGCCTCGGTTTCTTCCCATCTGCAGCGACGATTGGTGGCAGGCTGTGTGTCGCCTACTACGATGCTGATTTGGGTAACATTGATTTCAAACGCGGGAGTAGCGCCAGCGGCGGCTTTGGGAACCCGTCGGTGAACATCGCGGCGTCTGGCGATGTCGGCGGCTACGCCTCGCTCGCAGAGGTGAACGGTCGCCCGGCAGTTTCGTACTACAACTTCACAAGCAAGACCCTGATTTACAAACGCGCCAGCGATGCCATCGGCAGCGCATGGGATCCGCCCGTCACCGTCGTCGGCATTACGGGCAACGGCGAATACTGCCAGCTCACCATCCTCGGCGGCGTCCCGGTGATTCTCTACTACGACGCCGTTGGCAAGCGGCTCATGCTCGTCCGCGCGAGCGACGTGAGCGGCGCAGCCTGGGGCACGCCCGAAGTGGTGGATGATGGCGTGACGTCTAACAGGAAAGCCGACGTGGGCCGCTTCGCGAAGCTCGCGATTGTCAGCGGCAAGCCCAGCGTCGTCTATACCGACAGCACAAACAAAGACCTCCTCTACAAGCGTGCGATCGACGCCAACGGAACCTCGTGGGGCAGCCGCGTGATCCTCGCAAGCAACGATGACACTGGTCTCTTCCCCACGCTTCTCAGCCTCGGCAATATCCCGTCCGTCTTTCACTTTGACCGCACCCGCAAAAGCATCCGCAATATCCTGCCGACGCTCCCATTCTCCGTTGGCTGGACCGCCGTCGAGCCGTAGGCTGCCGCATTTTTTCACCGCATGAAAACCAAGCTCATCGCCTTCTCCGCGCTGCTCGCCGCACGTGCCTTTGCCGGCTCAAGCACAAGCGCGAACTACTCCACCACCACGGAAGTCCTCGACGCCGGCGGGCGCACCGTGACCTCCGCGAACTACGCGACCGACGTGAGCATCGGTGCCATCGGCGGCATCGGCTCCACGGCCAGCTACGTGAACCGCGGCGGCTTCGCCAGCCAGCTCTACGAACTCGGAAACAGCATCTCGCTCGCCGCTGCCGCACCCAGCTTCGTCGAAGGCGGCAGCGTTGCGCTTTCCGCCCGGCGCGTACTCAGCGATGCAACGTTGCTCTCCATCCCATCCACGAGCGTCGCGTGGAGCGTGCAGAGCGGGCCGCTCGCTTCCATCTCCGTCGTTGGGCTCGCCCTCGCGGGAGTTGTGTACGAAGACACGCCTGCTGTCGCGCAAGGCATCTACCTCGGCATGAGCGCTACAGTGAGTCTCTCAGTGCTCGATCAAAACCCAGACAATTACGGCACCTACGCGGGCGATGGGTTGCCCGACTTCTGGCAGTTCACCCACTTCGGCCTGAGCAACGCAAACGCCGCGCCGACCGTGGATGCCGACGGCGACGGCCAAAACAACCGCCTCGAATATCTCGCCACCACCACGCCGACCAACCCCGCGAGCCGTCTCACGCTGCGCATCGAATCCGTCCCCGCACACGCAGACTGGCGGCGCATCGTTGTCGAGCCATACGGCACCAAACGCACCTACACGCTCCACGCTTCCAGCAACCTCGCCAACCCGCTCGCATGGCAGCAGCTCAGTCCCGCCGACGAAGGCATAGACGGTGCCTCGTATTATTTTATAGACGACAAAGCGGTCGAACTGGCGAAGTTTTATCGCATTGAAATCTCCGAATGAATGATCCACTCGACGACTCACTCCGCACACATGCCAGCCTGCTGGAGCGCGTGCGGTCGCTCGACGACGACATGAGCTGGGCGCGGTTTCATGCGCGCTATCGTCCGTTTTTGCTTCGCGTCGCGGCGGCGGCGGGGCTGGCGTCGGCGGATGCGGAGGATGTGGTGCAGCAGGCGCTCGTCGCCATCGCGGAGGAGATGCCCACTTTCAAATACGACCCGGCAAAGGGCTCGTTCCGGGGCTGGCTCAAAACCGTGCTCGCGCATCGCATCGCCACGCATTTCCGCACCACCCGGCGGCGGGAGGCGCGGGTCGTCATCGGCGAGGAGCGCGACCCGGAAGACGCGCAGGCCTGGGCGCAGTTCGATACTCGGTGGGATGCGGAATGGGAATCGCACTTGCTCGAACGCGCTATCGAGCGTCTCCGGGGGCGCGTCGTCGCACGCGACCTCCAAGCCTTCGACCTTGCCACGCGGCACGGCTGGAGCGTAGGCCGCATCGCCGAGGCCCAGGGCCGCACGCTCGCCGCCGTGTATCTCGTCCGCAGTCGCGTGGGGAAGCAGGCTAAAGCCGCCCTGATCGAAGTCCGGCGCGAGCTTGGTGAGTGACGCGCCTGAGCTTGCCGTGGCCGGAATTTCGCGTAGCTCTTTCGCGTAATGTCCGAGCCGCCTGAAATTCCCGAACACCGCGTCATCCGCCAAATCGGCGGCGGCGCTTACGGCGAAGTGTGGCTCGCCCTCAACTCGCTGGGCGAGGGGAGGGCGGTGAAGATCGTCCGGCGTGCGCGTTTCAACGGTCCGGAACCGTTTGCCCGCGAGCTCGCCGGTGTGCGGCACTTCGAGCCCATCTCGCGCCAGCACGATGGCTTGGTGGACATTCTTCAATTCGGACAGCGCGAAGAGGCCGGCTTTTTCTACTACATCATGGAATTGGCCGACCCGTGCGTGCCCGGCGCGGGCGATGACGAGTACACGCCTCGAACCCTCGCCGCCGCGTTGCGCGAAAGCGGCGTGCTGCCCGCCGCCGAGGCCGCGAAGGTGTTCGTCGCGCTCGCCGACGCCCTCGTTTTTCTCCACGCCCACGAGCTCGTTCACCGCGACCTCAAGCCCTCCAATGTCATCTTCGTCGCCGGCGTGCCGAAGCTCGCCGACATCGGCGCTGTCACTTCTGACGACTCCCGCAGCTCGCTCGTCGGCACCGCAGGCTACCTCCCGCCCGAAGGCGCGGGCACCCCCGGCGCGGACATGTTTGCCCTTGGGCGGATGCTCTACGAAGCAGCCACCGGCGAAGACCGCCAGCGCTTCCCGTTGCTCCCACCCACGCGCCTCGCAGCCACCGACGCTCCGCAGCTTCTCGACCTCAACACCATCTGGCTCCGCGCCTGCGCCGAACGCACCGGCGAGCGCTATCCCTCGGCCGCTGCGCTCCTCGCCGACCTCCGCGCCGTCCTCGCCGGAGAGAGCATCCGTCATCGCGGGAAAATGACGCGCCGCATCGTGCTCGGCACCCTCGCCACGGCGGCGGGCGGCTTCCTGCTTTACCGCAAACTCACATCGCTCCCCACGCTCCCCGGCGTTCCGATTGCGACGTTTCACCGGGACTCCGGCCCGCTGAATCTCAACGCCGAAGCCCGCCCGTGGAACAAGACCTCTCCCGGCGTCGCCCGGCTCGGTGACGACGGCCTTTTTCTCGATGGCGGCGACACTCCCGGGCCCGCCATGGCCGGAGTAAAGCTCCCGCTCACCGACATTGGCCCTCGCCCCGGGTGGCACCTGCTTGCCGAAGTCCGCGTCGAGCCTGGCAACCTCGCCGACATCCTCCTCGCGCGCATCTTTTCCACCGAATGCGACCGCCTCTTTGCCCTCCCGCTCACCGGACTGAAAGAGGGCCGCTTCCACAACGTCATCTGCCCGCTCACTTGGGACGACCCCCTCAGCATCACCGCCCATCCGCGCGACCGGATGCTCCCGTTCGACGCAGCAAGACTTGTCAGCCCCGGCCACCTCGACGCCGTCGCCTTGGGCCTCCCCACCAGCGACAAGCACATCGAGAAACACCCCCGCCTCGCCGTCACCATCCGCCGCCTTGCTATCGTCCCACCCGGTAGCGCCCCCACGCCCCCCGTCAACGCCGCCCTCGGCTGGAGCTGCTACAACGCACCCCGCCACATCACCCCATCGCTCGACGGCCACCCCATTCCCATCGCCGACCTCGCTCCGCCAGCCCCCGCGCGAATCGGCGGCGAGTGGAGAAATGCCACCTTCATCCCCGGCGCAGACGGCCTCCACATCGTCGCCCCAAAAGGCCACGGCTGGCTCGACGTCAACCTCCAGACCCTCGACCTCACCGCCGTCTCCGCGCACCGCATCCGCATCCGCCTCACCCTCCACCCCGCCAACGAACAGGCAGAACTCCGCCTCCACCTCGACGACCCCGACTTCGACAACCGCGTCTTCGCCTTCCAATTTGCCGGACACCCCGCCGGAAAGGAAATCGCCATCACCGCCGACCGCACCATCGGCGATCCCGCCGACACCCGTCGCCTCAACGGCCAGGCCATCCCGGCCGACCGTGTCGCCACCGACTTCAACCTCCGCCGCATCCGCAAAATATCCCTCGGCAGCCCCTACGAAAGCCGCGGCCCTCTCGACATCGCCATCCACGCCATCGAACTCATTCTTTTAAAGTAGCGCGCGAGTCCCTTCGCGGCTTTACACTCTTCGCGAAGCGACACTTTTTCTTTCGTGGGGCTTCGCCGGTAATGCAATGCCGCGAAGGGACTCGCGGGCTACTTTCGCAAGCGGAGCATCGGGAAAAGGCGTGCAGCCATCGGCAGAAAATGCCACACCGTCTCCCTCGTATGAGCGATTCCCAAACCAACTGCGTCGCCGCGCTTCTCGGAAAATGAGCGCTCCCAACCCCGAGCAGAACATCGAATACTTCATTCGGCGCACAGACTTCCACGACCCGGACAACGGTTTTCGAATCTCAGTGCTTGCGGGCCGTCTTTGGCGAGTGGGTGCGTTGGCGAAAGCGGAATCCATCTATCTTCGGCTACTCAACGGCACCCAACTTTCGCTTGAATGTGATGACGGAGAGACAATTTCCGACATTGATAGTCTCGCGGATTGGTATTGCGAGCAATCGCACCACGCAAAAGCAATGTCACTCTACCAGCGAGCAATCGAAGTCCTTGAAGATTCACTGGGGCGCGATCACCAGGACACGCTCGGCTTGATCTGGCGTTTTGGCGTCTTGCTCCAGCAGCGCGGACGCAGTGAAGAGGCTCTGCCGCAGATGGTCCGTGTTGTCGAAGGCCAAGAGCGCGTGCTCGGGCCGCAACACCCGTACACCAATAATTCACGCCAGTGGATCGACGCCATCCGCAAGGCCGTGGATGGGGCGGGGTAAACATGAATGCGCTCGCGCGGCGCTTGGGCAAAGTAGTCAACGGCTTTAGCCGACACGATCCATGCGCGGCTGGGCGGGGTCGCGCTTGCTCTCGACTTTCGCCGACGAAACAGCCCGTCCCAAATCGCGGACGGTGCTACGGCTAAAGCCGCGGACTACTTTCGCAAGCGTGTTTCATTCGTTCCCGACCGACGTCTTGCACACCTGAAACTAAACAGCTACGCCCTTTGAACATGAAAATCTGCGTCCTCGATGGCTATACTTTGAACCCCGGTGATCTTTCGTGGGATGCGTTGCGGGAGCTGGGGGAGTGCGAGATATTTGATCGGACTCCGGCGTCGGAGGTGGTGGCAAGGGCCGCGGGGGCGGATGTGGTGGTTACGAATAAGTCGGTGCTGGGGCATGGGGAGATTTCGGCGCTGAAGGGGCTGCGGTTGATTGCGGTGACGGCGACGGGTTTTAATGTGGTGAACATCGGGTCGGCGAAGGCGCACGGGGTGGTGGTTTCAAATGTGCCGGGGTACGGGACGCGGTCGGTGGCGCAGCATGTGTTTGCGCTGATTCTGGAGCTGACTCAGCGGGTGGGGGCGCATTCGGATGCGGCGCGGGGGACGGGCTGGCCGCTGGCAAAGGACTGGTGTTTTTGGAATAGTCCGCTGGTGGAGCTGGATGGGCTGACTTTGGGAATCATGGGATACGGAGCGATCGGGTCGGCGGTGGCGGAGATCGGGGCGGCGTTTGGGATGAAGGTGATTGCGACGATTTCGCATCGGCGCTCGAAGCCGGCGTATGTGGAGGATGTGACGGTGCACGGGGTTTTTTCGCGGAGCGATGTGGTGACGCTGCATTGTCCGCTGACGGATGAGACGAAGAATGTGGTGAATGCGGAGCGGCTGGCTTCGATGAAGGCGTCGGCTTTTTTAATCAATACGGCGCGGGGTCCGCTGGTGGACGAGGCGGCGCTGGCGTCGGCGCTGAATGAGGGTCGGCTGGCGGGTGCGGGGCTGGATGTGCTTTCGCTGGAGCCGCCGTCGTCGGATAATCCGCTGCTGACGGCGCGTAATTGTATCGTGACGCCGCACATGGCCTGGGCGACGCGGGCGGCGAGGTCGAGGCTGATGGATGCGACGGTGGAAAATTTGCGGGCGTTTTTGGCGGGGGTTCCGCAGAATGTGGTATCATGAAAGCGCTGCATTATTGTCTGAATATGAGTACGATTCGGGGGACGCCGATCATGGATCAAATCCAGATCGCCTCGGATGCGGGGTACGATGCGGTGGAGTTGTGGTTCGAGGATGTGGATGTGTACGTGGCGGGTGGCGGGCGGTATTTCGACATTTTCAAGGCGGTGGAAGATCTGGGGATGGAGGTGCCGACCATCATCTATTTCGACGGCTGGTTTGACTGCGCGGAGGAGGATTGGCCGCGCATGAAGGACGAGGCGGACCGACTGATGGCCCACGCGATGCCGACGGGGGCAAGACAGATTATTTGTTCGCCACCGCGAGGTCGGGCGGATTTGGCGACGGGCGCGCGACGGTTCGCGGAGTTGCTGGAGATGGGTGAGTTGCTCAGGGTGCGGCCGGTGTTTGAGTTCCTGGGTTTTGTGGAGCAATATAATACCATCGAGTCTGCGCTGGAGGTGCTGGCGCTGGCCGGCGGCGGGGAGTTGGTGCTGGATCCGTTTCACATTTTCCGCGGCGGAGGTTCGGTGGAGTCCATCGCGAAGTTGCGCCCAGAGCAGATCGCGGTGGCGCATTTCAACGATATCGTGACGTCGGTGCCGAGGGAGCAGCAGAGCGACGGGGATCGCGTGATGCCGGGCGACGGGACGTTTGACCTGCGGCGCTACTGCGACTTGCTGCGGGGGACGGGTTATCGCGGGTATCTTTCGCTGGAGCTTTTCCGCGAGGACCTCTGGGCGCGCGACCCGAGGGAGGTTGCGCGCATCGGCTTGGAGAAGATGCGGGCGGTGGTGGAGGGATGAAGGCGGAGTGTATTTTGGATGCAGGCGCGGTGCTCGCGGAGGGGCCTGTGTGGCACGGCGGCCGGCTGTGGTGGGTGGACATTGAGCGCTGTGAGATTCACGCGTTGGACGTGACGACGGGCGCGGACAAAAAGTGGACGCTGCCGTCGCGGGTGGGGTTCGCGGTGTCGCGCAGGAAGGGTGGTTTTATCGTGGGGACAGAGCACGGGCTCTCGGTGTGGGACGATGGGCGAATGGAGCTGCTCGCGCATCCTGAGGAAGCGAAGCCGGGCAATCGATTCAACGACGCGAAGTGCGATCCGCAGGGCCGCTTGTGGGCGGGAACGATGGCGATGACCGAGGTACCGAAGCAGGGTGCATTGTATCGGGTGGATGCGCGGGGCGCTTCGAAAATGTTGGGCGATGTGAGTATCTCAAACGGGCTCGCGTGGTCTCCCGATGGAGCGACGATGTACTACATCGACTCGCCGACGCGCCGCGTGGATGCGTTTGATTTTCGCGACGGCGAAATCGCGAACCGCAGGACGGTCATCACGCTCGAAGTCGGTTTCCCCGACGGCATGTGCGCCGACGCAGAAGGGAATCTGTGGATCGCGCTGTGGGGCGGCTGGGCAGTGGCGTGTCACGACCCGCTGACGGGAAAGCGCATCGGGAAAGTCGCGGTGCCCGTGGAGGCGGTGACGTCGTGCTGCTTCGGCGATGGTGGCGAGCTGTTCATCACGACGGCGAGCAGGGACCTCAATGCCGCCGGGCGATCCCGCCAGCCGCTCGCAGGCGGCATTTTCCGGGCGGAAACGGGCGTGCGCGGGATGGCGGTGGGAAGCTTTCGGGAGTGAGTGGAGGATACGTTGAAGGAACAATTACGAATGCCGCGAAACGGCGCAACGGCGAGGACAGACTGAGAATACTGATTATACTTCTAAAAAACGCAGTTGGTTTAACCGCGAAAGAACGCAAAGAACACGAAAGAAGCGGATTGATGCGCTAACACCGCTTGGCATCTATTCATCAAGGCGGGGAGTGCGCCAATCCTTGCAAATTACGTTCTTTGCGTTCTTTTGCGTTCTTTTGCGGTTATCCACTGCGGTTTTTAGGATTACAGCTTCCTCGCCGGGCTGAACGGCGGGGACGGGACATAAACGGCGGGGACAGACTGATTATTCTGACTGATTATTCTGTATCTGGATAACCTCGCTTGACGACGGAGCGTGGTGAACGGGAGCAGGCGTAAAGGAGCGGCGAATTTATTCGCCGTCTTGCACAACGCGAAGCGTCCAATGCGAGAGCCGCGCTCATCGGAGCGCCACACCCATTCGATTGGGCGCTGCGCGCTTGTAAGGTCGGCGAATGAATTCGCCGCTCCATGACGCGCCTTCGTTTTGGTGCGGCTCCCCACAAACTTAGCCCGGCTGCCTTTTGGCGGCTACTTTACCACACCCGATGGCGGTGGCGCGCTAGACCTTCCGCCCGAACTTCTTTGATGGAGATTGATGGGTGTTTTTGTTTGTAAGAACCGCACTCTTTTCAAGGCGAGCGCGGCTTTTGTCCTTGCGCGTTCTGCTTGCTGCTCGGCGTAGTGGTTTCAGTGATGGATACACGACATGATTTGCCTGAACTGCTCGCGCCTGCGGGTGGCTGGGATTGCCTGCGCGCCGCAGTGGCCAATGGCGCGGATGCGGTTTACTTCGGCCTGCCGAGATTTAACGCCCGGCTGCGGGCCGATAATTTCCGCGATGAGGAACTCGTGGAGGTGGTGAAGTTTTGCCACCGGCATGGCGTGAAAGCGTATGTCGCGTTCAACACGCTCGTCTTCACCAGCGAGCTCGATGCGGCGGAGCGGATGCTGCGCGATTGCAGCCGCGCGGGCGTGGATGCGCTGATTGTGCAGGATGTCGGACTTGTCCGTCTCGCACGCGAAACGGTGCCCGATTTGGCGATCCACGCGAGCACGCAGATGACGATCACTTCGCCGGAAGGCGTGGCGTTTGCCAAGGAACTCGGCATCGTCCGCGCCGTGCTGGCCCGCGAGTTGAGCCTGCGGGAGCTGGAGAAGTTTGACTCGGTGCTGCCGCTTGAAACTTTCGTCCACGGCGCGCTCTGCATCGCGTATAGCGGGCAGTGTCTGACAAGCGAGAGCCTCGGGCAGCGCAGCGCCAATCGCGGTGAATGCGCGCAGGCCTGCCGGATGCCCTACGAGTTAATCGTCGATGGAGCGCTTCGCGATCTCGGGGACCGCCGTTACCTGCTCTCGCCGCAGGACCTCGCTGCGGTTGCGGAGATTCCGGCGCTCCTCGCACGCGGAGTCACGAGCTTCAAGATCGAAGGCCGGCTCAAAGCCCCGGAATACATCGCGGCGGTCTGTCAGGTGTATCGCAAGGCGCTCGACGCCGCGCTCGCGGAGCGGGAACACAACATCCCGGCTGCTGATCGGTATCAGCTCGAAATGACATTCTCGCGCGGCCTTTTCACCGGATGGGTGAACG
This sequence comes from Verrucomicrobiaceae bacterium, assembly GCA_043719365.1. GTDB lineage: Bacteria > Verrucomicrobiota > Verrucomicrobiia > Chthoniobacterales > Chthoniobacteraceae > SXWH01. The sequence goes on from JAYSTZ010000583.1 coordinate 15,800, forward strand.
GCGTGGATCACCAGAAGCTCGTGCCCGCCCGTTCGGGGAAAAAGCGCGGCCCATTTGCCGGTCGCATCACGGGAGTGGGACGCGACCACATTCAGATCGCACAGGAAATCGACCTGAAGCCCGGCGACGGTGTGGTCTTCGATACCGGCGGGGACACCAATGCCGAACAAGGCGGACGCATCTATCAAGTCAACGGCCCGCGTCTCTATTTCGAGCACGGGAAGATCGACTTTGGCGCGCTCCGTGCCGGTCATCGCGTGTGGAAAACGGACGACCCTGCACTCAATAAGCGACTCCAGCAAAGCTACGCAGGAAACATCCCGCCGCGCCGCCGAAAGCCCATCGCGCTGACCGTGAGCGGGGCCGCCGAACAGCCGCTGACCGTGGAAGCTGCGGGCGTGACGGTCCGCTCGAACATCGCGCTTCAAACCGCACGCACAGCACCGCTGACGGACGCAAAACTCCGCGAGCATCTCGGTCGATTTGGCGAGCATCCGTATGAACTCGGCGAGCTGCACAACGAGTTGATTGGCGACGTCATCCTCCCCATCGGCGAACTTAACCGGATACGTCGCGAGCTTGCGTTCGCTCTGGATGCGGCTTTCGAGGAGCACCGAACCGAGCTGCCAACCACATGGCGCGACGTTTTCACGAACGATGCTCCAAAATCAGAAATCAGAAATCAGAAATCAGAAATCTCCGTTCTCGTGCGGAGCGACGAACAGCTCGCCGCCGCGCTCGATGCCGGAGTTTCGACAATTTACGCGGACTACGAAGACATCCGCCGATACAAGGACGTTGGCGCCAAGGTGCGCGAGCATTCGGGTGCGTCCGCGATTTTTCTGGCGACGCCGCGCATTCAAAAAGCGGGCGAGGAAGGGTTCTTCAAGCTCATCGAATCAGCCGCGCCGGACGGCGTGCTCATTCGCAATCTTGGTGCGATCGACTATTTCCGCGGCACCACGTTGCGTCGGATCGGCGACTTCTCGCTGAATGTAGCCAATCCGCTCACCGCCGCACATTTCATCGGCAAAGGATTGGAGCGGCTCACCATTTCGTATGATCTGAACATCGAGCAAATTCTTGCACTACTCGTTGCAGCGCCGCCCGATTGGTTCGAGCTTACGCTGCATCAGCACATGCCGATGTTTCACATGGAGCACTGCGTGTTTGCAGCATTCATGAGCAAAGGTTCGTCGTTCCTCGACTGCGGGCGCCCCTGTGAAAAACACCGCGTGCATCTTCGGGATCGGGTCGGCATGGAGCATCCGCTTCGCGCCGACGTCGGATGCCGCAACACGCTTTTCAACGCAGTGGCCCAGACTGGCGCGCGCTTTTTTACCGAGCTCGAACTCGCGGGTCTGCGGCACTATCGCGTGGAACTTTTGGAGCAAGACGGCGGGGAGACGACGCGCATCCTAGCGGCGTATCAGGAACTCGCCCGTGGCGAGCGAAACGGCGAGGAACTCTGGAGCGAGCTCAATGCCCAAAGTCAGCTCGGCGTGACGCGCGGAACGATGGCGGAAAAAGACACCGCCTCGGCCACCGCGGCGATGTCGTAAATGGAGAATCGCGAGCGAGCGAACAAACCGTTGCCATCGCGGTCTGAGAGACGCTAACGTGCCGCTCATGTCGCAAGCCCGTGCAAGCCGGGGCGTTGATGCCCAATCCGATGAACACAAAGAACGCTATCTCGGCGTCTATCGCTGGATGCTGCTCGCCCGCGTGCTGGAGGAGAAACTCTCCAGCCTTTATCGTGGCGGGAAAATCACCGGCGGCGTGTTTCTGGGGCGTGGCCAGGAGGCGCTGAGCGCATCGCTCGGCACGGCACTGCGGAAAGGTGATATTTTTGCCCCGCTCATCCGCGACATGGCGGGGCGGCTGGCTTTCGGTGAGACCGTAACGGATGCGGTCCGCACCTATCTTGGTTCGAGGCTCGGGCCGATGCGGGGGCGTGATGGAAACATCCATCGCGGTGAGCCGCGAAAGGGTTACTACGCGATGATTTCGCATCTCGGTGCGATGGTGTCATCGGTTGCGGGCGGTCTGTTTGCGCGGCGGCTGCAAGGCGAGAAGGATGTGGTCGGCGCGACGTGTGTGGGCGAAGGGGCGACATCGACGGGAAGCTTCCATGAGGGGCTCAATATGGCGGCCGTGGAGAAGCTCCCGCTCGTGGTCATCGTCGCGAACAATCAGTACGCCTACTCCACAATCAACGCCCGGCAATATGCGTGCGAAGATCTCGTTCAGCGTGCGGCGGGATACGGCGTGCCGGGCTACAAGATTGATGGCACGGACCCGACTGCATGTATTGAAGTCGTCCATGAGGCCGTCGCGAAAGCCCGTGCTGGCGAGGGACCGCAGATGGTCGTCGCGGATTTGCTCCGGCTCGTCGGGCATGGAGAGCATGATGATTTTAACTACATGAGCCACGCGCTGAAAGTGTCGCCGATTGGACGCGACAGTTTGGATGTGGCGCGCGACCAACTCACCGCAGCGGGCTGGGCCACGACCGGCCAGCTCGACACGATGCGGGAGCAGATCTCCGCAGAAATCGAAGACGCATGCGGAACGGCGCTCCGTGAACCGCTTCCGGACCCAAGCGTGGAGGATTGGTGTGCGATTAGCACGCGCCGCCTCGCCGAGGGGAAACCATTGTAAATTTCCGTGTTTCAAAATCAACCGTCCACCCGCTCCAGCGCGGCCATTACCTATCTCGAAGCGATTCGAGCCGCTCAGCACAAGCTGCTCACCGACGACCCGCGCGTGTTTATTTACGGGCAGGACATCGCAGAATTTGGCGGAGCATTTAAAGCGACGAAGGGGCTCGCGAAGGAGTTTCCGGGCCGCGTGCTCGACTCGCCGATTTCGGAGGACGCGCAAGTCGGCATGGCCATCGGCGCGGCCATCGAGGGAATGCGGCCGATCATCGAGATGCAGTTCGCGGATTTCTCGACGTGTGGGTACACGCAGATCGTCCAGCACGCAGCCACGCTTCATTGGCGGACGGGTGTTCCGTGTCCGATCGTGATCCGGCTTCCGAGCGGCGGCACTGCTGGCGCGGGTCCGTTTCATTCGCAGAGCATGGAAGCGCTTTATGCGCACTATCCCGGCATCGTGGTGATGACTCCGGCGACTGTGGAAGATGCTTACACGATGCTGCTGGAAGCAGTGGAAATCGACGACCCCGTGATCTTCTGCGAGCACAAGTATCTCTATTACCATCTCAAAGCCGACGCGTTGCCGACTGTGGCGCTTCCGACTGGAAAGGCCCGCGTCGCCCGTCCCGGTCGCGATGCCACGATTGCCACGTATAGCGCGATGGTCCAC
>JAYSTZ010000584.1:0-3067 GCA_043719365.1 Verrucomicrobiaceae bacterium
GCTGGAGAAATTTGCGACCGTGCAAATGCTCGACGTCCACCTGCCGACGACCGACGGGCGCGAGATCGTCATGCCCCGCTACACGCACCCCGAACCCGATCTCCAGCTCCTGCTCGACCAACTTAAACTCCAGCTCCCCGACCAACCACCGCCAAAAATCACCGCGCACTTCGACCAGGAACCGCTTGCGGTTGAGTAAGGTTCTTCGGGACTACGAGCGTCGTGTTCCGGATTGCCTGCGGGTGGGGCTCCTCCTACTTCGGCTGCAATGGCACCGCCTGTTTGAAGAAATTGGCATCCAACGCATTGGCCCAAAGGCGCGCGGCTTTCCTTGCGCCGGATTCGCTGAGGTGGACTTTGTCCGTGGTATCCTCCCTGGCAAGGGTATCGTAGTCTGCGCCGGGGAAGCAGTGGGGCTGTTCTTTGATGACGCGCTCCTGGACGCGCCGAATCTGGCCGAAGCCGTCGGGAGGTGATTGGCGGTTCACGACTACTGCCAGTTCGGGGAAGGCGGTGTCTTTGCGGGCCTGGTCAATCCATGCCTTGTAGTTCGCGGTGATTTTGTCCTCGTCCTTCTCGGGCCAGTCGTTCTGGCCCTGGTCGGCGAGGATCGCGCGCACTCCGGTGATGGAACAATACTTTGTCAACGCGTGTTCCAGACGAATGTAGGGCATGCGAATCGATGAAATCACGAACGGGTGCTCGAACGGTTCCCCGCGGGCGGACTTGGCCCAATGTTCGAGGCTGGTGCCGCCGAAGGCCGCGTTGAGCAGAAGCACGGGGACATTTTGCGTCCGGGCGACATGTTCCGCGAAGGCGGCCCAGAAGTAGGTGCCGTTTCCGGCTGGCGCGGGCTTGATGTTGGAGTCGAAATGGCGTCCGACGGCTTCTGGCAGAAAAGCGGGGTCTCCGGTGAATTTGTAACGCCGCATGGACTCCATATCGCCCGTGGGGAGGGCGATGGTGTTGACGCGGTCGTCTTCCGCTCCGGGGAGGTTGATCTGTCCGCCATGGGCGACGGAGTGACCGACGACGACGAATACTTCACCGACCCCCACCCGTTCGACGGAGGCGATGGCGGAATTTCCATCGCTGCGAGCACGCACTTCCAACGAATACCAGCCCGCCGGGGCCGTCAACTTGCCCCGGTAACTGGAATCCGGCTGCACGGTCCCAAGCGCTTCCCAAGCTCTGGCCTCGCCTGTGGCCGCATCCACGATTCGCGCTTCGAGCGCCGCTCCCGGCCAGGCACAGGTTCCGGCGATACGGATCGTCGCGTCTCCGGTCTGGCTGCGCTGAAAGACCAGCCGGTTCGCCGGTGAAGTGATCGATAGCGTCGTCTTCGCCGCCGCGCCGCCGGTCGGGCGCAACCGAATCATTGCAATCGCTGGTGCCTTCAGAGCCAGACGCAATGAAGCGCTTTCGCCCGCAACAGATTCAGTCCGTGCATTTGAGAAATCGCTGCCGGCATCGACGATGCGGATCTCCGCCGTCACGCCTCCGGTCCATGCGAAACCTTTCCAGTTCAGAACGATGTCCGTGCGCGGATCGGCGAAGTTGCTCGCCAGCATCGTCGCCTCCCGCCCGTCGGTGCTGAGGCCGGCGGCGAAGGCCAGTTTTCCCGCAACGGCCCCGTGAGTCTCCACACGACGGGGAGTTTCCGCGAGACTTTGGAATGCGCGCAGGGCCTGATATGACTTTAACGGCACGCCCTGTTCGGTGAAGATGCCGAATCCGCCCAGCTCGCCGTGGAAGAAGTTACAGACATCGACGGGCGCGTCCTGAAGCTCGATCAGCGAGGCGGCGACAAATGCGGCACCCGGTGCGCCCGCCATTTCCTCGTAGTAACGCTGCCGGGCAATCGGCGATCCCGACTTGGTGATCGGCTTCCAGGAATTGCCGGGAAGGAAATTCCATTCGTTCAGGTGGCTCTCGGTTTCGGTGAATCCCTTGGAATCGAGCAGCCGCCGGATGGCTCGTGAACGCGCGGTCAGTTCGGTAGGGTCCGCTGTGTAGCAATGCCACGAGAAGAAATTCAGCGGCACATTGTCCTTGCGACACATGGCCAGAAAGCTCAGGGCGAATTCCGTGGGGACGAACTCGCCTTTGACAAAACTGCCGCTCGCTCCAAGCGCCGGGCCGCCGACCCGAACGGTCGGGAACTCTTTCTTTATGGCGAGTGCGGCGATGCGATAGAGCCGCAGGTAGTCGTCGTCCGTCCCGCTCCACATGACCGGACGGTTCTCGGGTTCATTCCAAATCTCCCAATAGCGGATGTTGTGATGAAATCCGTTCGCCCAGCCATCGTTGTAATGCCGGATGATGCCGAGGCAGACCGCCGCCCATTTCTCCGTATCGGCGGGCGGATGGACATACCGTTTCACGCTCGTGTGCTCAATGCTCTCGCCCAGACGGTAAATCGGTTCCGCGTCGGTCTTGCGCACCGCATCAATATATTCGTCGGTCAGGCGAAAATCGTAGCTTTCGGGCAGTTCCGGATCGGCGTTCGGATTCGGAAAAACCGCATGGTGATCGACGACATAAGGATTCGGCCAGCCGCAGTCGTGCAGACGCGTGAAAGGAATCCCGAGACTCTTTTGCTCCTTAATCACGTCAAAGATTCCGCCGGGTGCCAGCGGCCCCTTATTGATGCCGTGGAGCGGGCGAATGGCTCCGGTGTGGACTGAGAAGTCCGCGTTCAGAGCGGCATCGTCGGCACAGAGCGGAACGGGGGGAAGGAAGACAGCCATAAGCCCGCGAAGGAAAAAGATAGAAAGAAGACGGAGAGCGTTCACGGGGGAGTCTTTGTAAGAACCGCCCTGCATCAACAAGGAATTTGCTTTGAATTTAACATTCCGGTGGCGTTTCATCGGAAGAAATATGGGTCCCAGCACAGCATTGGCGGTTTTCGCGAGCAAAAGGGGAAATAGCTTCAAAAAGTGGTAGATTCCGCTTGCACACGTAATATCACTCCAGCTAATCCTCAAGTTTCCCGCGTTCCGTTCATGAAAAACCCTGCTCCAACATTAAACAAAGCACCGCACTCGCTGCGCGCAGGGCGGCAGGG